>JAAYZJ010000054.1 GCA_012514915.1 Lentisphaerota bacterium
GGCGTCGAGGACGAGGCCCGCGTCTGGATCAACGGCCGGGCGATCGGCACCTCGGGACGTGGCTTCAGCCTGCCGTTCGTCTTCGATCTGACCGATGGCATCGCCCGTCAGGGCCGGAACCTGCTGGCAATCCAGGTCGCCCGCAATTCCAAGGCCAACGAGATCGGGCTGGGCGGCATCATCCGCCCCTGCTTCGTGTTCACCGGGCCGCGGCTCGAGTCGGCGGCACCGAAGACACTGGAGCTGCGACGGGTGCTGCCGGGCGGCGAGTTGGGCGAGATCGAACAGTAGAGGCAGCGAAGGAGACCAGCCATGAACAGGCTCGCGGAATGGAAACAGGCGGCCTATGCGGCTGGCCGCGGTCTCGGATCCGTGCACATGCGTGGCGGCCTCGGCATCACGCGCATGCTGGAGGCGGGCGGCGCCTCGCTCCTCGCCAAGGCCGAAGACAAGGCGGCCTGCGTCGGGCTGCCGGCCGAGGAGCTGATCGCCCGTGTGACGGCGTTCCACGACGCGCGGCTCGCGGCGGTGCCCGACCTCGCGGTCTATCCCGAACTGCGCGACGAGCGCGACATCCTCCTGGAGAAATACCGGGGCATGGCCGACGAGGGGATGACGCGCGAGTTGATCGCCCTCTGTGAATCGTTCGATTTCTGGTGCAGTTTCCGGTGCCACGCCGAGACCGGCCGCTGGGCCCGCGGCGGCCTGCCCCGCGCCCGTCCGCGTGAGCGCTGCCGGGTGGTCTACGCCCCCGAGACCGACCGCGGGGCGCTCCACTTCAAGAACGTCGATGATCCGCTCAACACCTGGCGTCCGTTGCCGGTCGAGACGCCACCCGGCCCCTGGCCGTTCACCGGGTTGTTCTACGACGGCGTCGGCAGCGGGCTGCACATCGATGACGCGCCGCCCGAGATTTTCCCCGCCGATGCCCGCGCCATCTGCCGCCGGCACGCGACGACGGTCACCGAGGCCGAGGAGCTGCTCACCCGCTACAATTACTTCTGGGCCAGCGCCAACCTCCTCGTACACGACACGCGCGGCAACGCCGTGGCGATCGACAAGTCCTCGCGCTGCCGCTACGCCGTGCGCCGGCCGGGCCCCAACGGCGTGATCTTCATCAACGGCATGTCGTCGTTCGACGCCGACTACCAGGCCTGGATCGAAGCGCGGCGCCGGCAGTATCTGGACGAATCGGGCCAGGACGACACCACGCCGGAGGGCTGCTATTTCAAGTTCGCCGGCGGGACGCTGCGCAACATGCAGCGGCGCATGCAGGCCTTCGCAGCGTCCCCGACCTTCGGCGCCCTGCTCGAACACCTGTCGTCGCGCGACGCCGACGGCCCGCTCTGCCGCACGGGCGTACCGTGCCATCCCGACGATGCCGCGCGCGAGGCGACGCTGGTGCAGCGGCTCTATCTGCTGGACGAGAAGGCCATGATGTGGCGCCAATGGGTGGGCGAGACCCCGGTCTGGGACGACACCTGGAAGACCGTCCACTACCGCTAGCGGCACGCGCCGCAGGCGGGAATGAAGGAGATCCAGGCGGCCGCCGCCTCCGTGCGGACCCTGTCGCCTGTCGCCTCCGTGCGACAGGATAAGGAGCAGCATGAAACGTTCAACGCGCGCATTCAACGACGTCTACACCGGCGAGCATCTGAACCGGATCGCTTTTCCCATGGGTGGAATCGGCGCGGGCATGATCTGCCTCGAAGGCACGGGTGCCCTGTCGCACGTCTCGCTGCGCCACCAGCCCGAGGTGTTTCACGAACCGCGCCAGTTCGCGGCGCTGTGGGTCAGCGGGGCGCGCTACGACGCCGTGGACCGGACGCTGATCCTGGAACCGGCGGTGCCGGGGGACTTCCGGGCGTTTCTCTGCACGGCGACCGGCTACGGCACCGTCGGCCGCCGCGGCGGCCAGCCATTCCTCGACGTCGTGTCCGGCACGATCCCGGTCGCGCGGATCATCGACCGCGGCGCCCCAAAACCCGCGCAAGCACGGATCTCATGAAAATCGACAGCATCACCGCCTACGTGATCCGCATTCCGCTGAAGACCCCCTTCCGCATCAGCGCCGGTGAGATCCGGACCAAGGATGGCATCCTGTTCGCCTGCCGCAGCGGCGACCGGGTCGGCTGGGGGGAGGCCGCCGTCGACGCCGTTCCCTTCTACGCGCACGAGACGGTCGGCTCGGTGCTGGATCTGGCCAAGACCGTCCTTGCACCGCAGATGATGAGCCGCGACTTCGCGGATACGGAGGCGTTGACGACCCTGTTTGACTCGCACCGGGGCAACCGTTTTGCCAAGGCCGCGCTGGAGGCGGCCTTCTGGGATCTGCTGGGCCAGGCGCGGAACACGAGCGTCGCCCGGCTGCTGGGCGGCACCCGCGACGACGTGGAGACCGGGCCGAGCATCGGTATCAAGGCGACACCCGAAGCGACGGTGGCGGCCGTCGGCGAGCAACTGGCGCTGGGGCGGCGCCGCATCAAGATCAAGGTGTGTCCCGGCAAGGATACGGCCGTCATCCGGGCCGTGCGCGAGGCCTATCCCGACATCACGCTGATGGTCGACGCCAACAACGCCTACACGCCCGCCGATTTCGACCGGATCGCCGCCTGGGACGCCTTTGACCTGCAGATGATCGAACAACCGCTCGACGAGGGCGACATCTATTTCCACTCGCTGCTGAAGCAGCGGATCCGGACGCCGGTCTGCCTCGACGAGAGCATCCACACCCTGCACGATGCGCAGGTCGCCATCGCCCTGCGCGCATGCGACATCGTGAACATCAAGGTCTGCCGCGTGGGCGGTCTGGTCCACGCGCGGCGAATCCACGACGCCTGCCAGGCGGCCGGCATCGTCAACTGGATCGGCAGCCGGGTCGGCACGGGCGTCGCGATCGGCGCGCGCCTGGCGGCGGCCGCCTGGCCCAACTGCTCGCTGCCGACCGATGCCGGCCTGTGCAGCATGTACATGGCCGACGACATCCTCGCGCACCCCTGGACCGTCCACGATGGCTGCCACATCAAGGTGCCCACGGCGGCGGGCATGGGTACGGCGGTCGACGAGGCGCAACTCAAGCGCTACACGGTGTGGAGCGGTGCGTTGTAGCGGCGCTCCGGAAAGGCAAGCGACATGGCGATCAACTGGCGGGCCGAGGCCTGCGATCTGGCGCCCGATCCGCAGAGCGGCGCGGCGATCACGCGGCTGACGTGCGCCGCGATGCACAGCACCAACCTCTACTTCGAGCAGCCCTACGGCACGCCGCCCGGCTGCCCGACGGCTTTCTGGAATCGCTCGACGCGCCGGGCTCAGAAGCGCATGCCGCCCGCGAGCACGATGTTGAACCCGGGCGCGTCGGCGCCTGATCCCAGCGGACGGTAGGTCTTGTCGCCCAGGTTCTCGAGCGTCAGGCTCACCCAGCGGTTGCCCGCATCGCTGGCCCACCCCGCCGCGACGTCGACCACACCGAAGCCCGGCACCGTGCCGTCCGCATAGCCCGGGATGGTGAACCGGACGTCGGTGGCATCATCCGAGGCGATGTCGTCCGCGTCGTAGGCGTCGTGGAAGCGGAGCTGGACGCGGGTCCACCAGTTGCGGTCGATTTCGTAGCGCAGGCCGGCCAAGCCATAAAGGCGATTGGCACGGCTGATCGGCTCCTCCAGAACGCTGCCGTCCGGCTGGGGCACCCGGGCTTGGCTGTCGACCAGGCTGAGACTGCCGACGAGGGCCAGCCGGTTGCCGCACCCGTCGGGAAGCGGCAGGCCA
>JAAYZJ010000482.1 GCA_012514915.1 Lentisphaerota bacterium
CCTCGAGTTGATGGGTGGGAGTCCCGTTCTCCCGGCAATACAATTCGGGACCCGTCTTCCGACGCCGGAGCTGCAGGCCATGCGCCCCTGCATCGAATCCGCCCAGCCGCATGCGGCGCTTCCAGGTTAGGCGGCAAAGAGGGTTCCTTCCGGGGAGAGCCCGGCCAGATGGATGCCGTCTTCCCGTACCGCGAGGAGGAACGCGGCCGGATCGCTTCCAACCGTCTTGATTTTCGCTTCGGCATCCGGGCCAAGGGCGAGCCCGATGCGGATGGGAAGCAGCCCTTCGGGTATCGCTCCGTTTGCAGCCGTGGCGAGCTTGGCGCCGGATATCTTTTCGAAATGATCGGCCAACTCGGCGGCCGCCAGCGTTTCGTCCGGCGCCGGTGCGTCCGGCAAAATCAGGACGGCGTTCGCGCTTCCCTCCTTCACCAATGCCACCCCGGCCGCGGCCGATGGTGTGACCCCGGCTCCCGTCAGGATGAGGGCGACCGCTAGTGCACGGATGTTCCGGCCGTGCATGTTTCGCGAGGCGTATGCAATACTCTGCAAGCGCTCCAACTGGCGGCCACGGGCCGCCAGCGGCGCGGCTGAACCCCGAACCCTGAACTCTCCGCTTGCACTAACCGGATGTTCTGCAAGCGCCTCTCGTGTCTTCTTGCTGTTCTGCATGTTTTTCTTTTCGGAAGCCGGGCGACACGGAGGTCGTCCTTCCAGCATGAAAAGCAAAAGGTTCCTCGAAGGAACTGGAGGGTCGGGCTCCGTCCCGACCGGAGAAGGATGCCAAATTGAGAATTGTTGGTGGCCGCTACTCTGCGGTTGGTGCAAGTTTGCCGAGTAGCCGCAGGTTTTCCGACACGAGCGCGTCGTCGATGGTGTCGGCGAGCAGGTAGGGGCCGGCGGCCCGCCCCACCCAAGTCTCGTAGCCGCCGCGGTGCCGCGCTTCGCGCGTCGGCAGGTAGCTCAACGAACCGTTCGACACGCTGCAGCACAGCGAGTACGGGAAGGGGCTGTTCTCCCGGATGCGCAGCGAGATCCCCGCGAACATCTCGCCCGGCATCGGGATCACCGCGAGCGGCCCGAGGCGGATCAGCGTCTGCTTGAAGGATCTGCCGTCGAGCAGCGGCCGGGTATGCGCCTCGATGACGGCCTGGTTGTGCCGGTACTCCGCCATCGGGTGTCCCCATTCGTCCTTGCGCGGCGCCCATTTCTCAAGCGCCTGGCGCGCCTCGTCGAGGGGCGTCAGGGGGGCGTATGGCAGGAAGATATCCTCCACCAGGACATCGAGCGGCAGATCGCTCCGGAATTCACGGATGGAGACCAGCGCGCGGATCGCATCCGTGGCCGCCCGGTAGCCGACCTCGCGGACCGACTCGATGCCGTCGCCGCCGCCGGCCGAGAGCCGGGTGCCCCGCTTGATGACGTTCGTGCGCGGCCCGACATCGCCGATCGCGCCGTTGAGAAAGAGCACCGGCGCGCCGATCTGCGGTTCGATGCGGTCCTTCATGACGCCGCTCCAGTCGCGCGAGACCAGCCGGTTGCATCCCATGGCCGTCCCATGCGCCCCGTAATGCACCAGGATGCCCTTGGTTTTCTGCCCGCTTTTGAAATGCGCGACGGTCATGGTCGGATCGAAACTGCCCTGCGGGTCGCCGAAGAACCCGAAGTTCCCCTTGTCGTCGAGCCCGCGCCGGTTCACCCCGACGAGGCTCTCGGTTGTGGCGAACCCGATCGCGACCGCCTCCAGATCTTCCTGCGCCAGCCGGACCGCTTCCGCAATCGCCGGAAGCACGGAATCGATGTAGGCGTTCTCCCGCTCGCCCCAGCCCCAGAAGTTGAGCGTATTGGGAACGGAGTGGCTGTGGGTCGTGCAAACCGAGATGTTCAGTTCCGGAATGCCGGTGAGCTTCGCGGCCTCGGCCCGGATGCGGGCGGTGATGTCTTCCTCGATGCAGATCCAGTCCAGATTGACCACGGCCGCCAGCAGGTCTCCCTTGCGGACAACCATCGCGGTCGCGTGCAGGCGGTCGAGGATCTGCTCGGCCGGCCGCTCCTTGACACCGTATCCCCCCAGCCGGACGCCGAGCGCGGGCGTGATGTCTGTTCTTCCGAAGCCGGCTTGCAAGGGGTGGTTATTCTTCATGGTTCATACTTTCGTGTTGGAATGTTGCGTGTCGTTCGGCGGAAACGCTGCGTTGAGTTCCCGCATGCCAGGGTATTCGTCGCGATCCAGCAGCCCCTGCCGCCTGGCGTGATCCGAACGTCGCCAGGCCCCAGCGGATGGAACCATCGCGGTGCTGCACCAGTTCCAGCACCGCGGCGGGACGGGATTCCCCGTTCGGCCCGGTGACGGAGAGCGTTGTCGGATCGGTCTGCGCGCCGGCGGGGAAGGGGACGCCGATCGCGACGGGCAGGCCGCCCATGGCAGGGGAGCCATCGGTGGTGTTGACGATGCAGGGTGGGTTGGATGGTTTCACTCGCCACCTCGCCCGCGTCCAGGAAATCGGGATCCCCGAGGCGGTCGTACCCGATCGCCATGATATGGGGAACCAGGTTGTGAACCGTCGGTAGCTCGCCCTCCGCGACCTTGTTCCAGCACTCGGCCTTCAACTCGCGCAGCAGC
>JAAYZJ010000483.1 GCA_012514915.1 Lentisphaerota bacterium
CGGCGAACCGTCCTCGAACGTGCCGCGGACGACGGCGCCCGCGCGCGGCGCCAGCGCCTGCCGTACCGAGAGCACCTCCATCTCCGCCGCCCCGGCCGTCACCCGCCCCTTGGAGGCCAGCGTCCGCAGGTAGCGCCCCGAGGCACGGAAGTTCTGCAGGGTGGCGAGGCTGCCGCGCGCGGCGGGCAGCAGCGTCTCGATCGCCGTGAACGGACGGTTGTACTCGTCGCGCGCCCCCGCCCCGGCGCTGGCGACCAGCGTGCCGCCCGCCGCCACCCATTCGGCCAGCCGCGCGGCCGCCGCGCGCGTGAGGTTCGGGCCCGCCAGGTAGCAGACGCGATACCCGTCGAGCGCGCCGCGCTCCACCTGCGTTTCCGAAAGGAAATCGACGGGAATCTGCGCATGCGCCAGCGCCATCCACGTGTGCATGCGGTCGAACCCGTAGGCAAAGTTGCCGGTGACTTCCCAGATGTCGGACGACGAGGCATACAGGATGGCCACCTGGGCCGGGAGCGCGGCGGCCTCCATCAGCAAATCCTCCGCACCGCCGATCTCGCGCAGAGCCTCGGCATGCGCGCCCCACTGCCCCGGCTTGTTCTGCCAGGAACTGCTCCGCCAGGCGGGGCCGCCCTCGTGACTGCCCCAGTACACGCCGTAGGAATAGCTCTTGAGCACGCGCGCCCCGCGGGCCACGTTGCCCGCCACCTTGAGCTTGACGTCGAGCGGCAGGCGGCCGGCGTGGGCGATCACGTAGTGCCCGATCAACTGCCCCCGGTCGCGGGCCGCGGCCCGCATCAGGTCGACGTTGTAGGCGCCGCACTGGTAGCTCGACGAGCCGTTGGCCCAGTCTTCGCTCCAGATGGCATTCTGGCCGTCGTCGTCGAGCAGCTCGAAGTAGTCCACGCCCTGGCCGTAGAAGTTGGCGTAGTAGGTGGCGCCGTCGCTGAAGTTCGCGTTGACGGGAACCTCGCCGCCGCAGGCGGCCTCGAGCGCGCGCCGCTGGAACGCCATGAAGTCGCCCAGCGCGCGCGTGCGGAACCGCTGGCTGAAGTAGTAGAGCGCCGGGAACGCGTCGCGCTGGTCGGCCGTGACCGTCCGTACGTCGCTCCACGACGCGACGAGGAGGTCGGCAGGCGTCAGCCCCTGGCGCGTGAGCCAGGCGCGGAAGGCCGTCTGGTAGGCATCGTCGGCCGCCATCAGATCGAGGCTCTGCCCCCCCGGCTCGTCCATCAGCATGCAGTGAACGACGTCGGCGGGGGTCTTGCCCGCGGCAGCCAGTTCCTGCGCCCGCGTGGCGGCGGCCGTCAGGATCTTGTTGGTATCGGGGCGGCAGTAGGAGCCCGCGAGCATTTGCCACATGCCACCGCCGAGGGTCGTCCGGCTCCAGTTGGCAAAGCCGAAATAATCGAGTGTCCGCATCTCGCGGTCGATCACGGCCTGGTCGGGCGACGTGCCGTAGCCGCCGATGCTGGCCTGGACGAAGAAGGGGAAGCGGGCCGGCCGGCGTCCGAACGCGGGCCAGGGATAGGCATCGGCCATCTGCCCGGTCCGCTCGGCAAAGTCGAGATCGCGCCCCAGCCGCGAACGGTTTTCTTCGGTCGTTAGGTCGGGGGGCATCACAACGACCAGGCCGTTGGGCTGCGCCGTCACGTCCATGGTCCGGACGATGGCCGCCTCGTCGGGCGCATGCGCGAACTCGAAGCGGGCATCCATCCGTGCGGGCCGTGTGTAGTAGGTATGCCGGATGGTGATGTTGAGGATCGCGCCGCTGTCCTGGTAGAGCATGCGGGTGATGTTGCACCACGGGGTCCGCTCGCCGGAGAGGAGGCGCGCGGCCACGGGGGCGGTCAGCCCGTCGACCATGCCGTCCTTCGCCAGGAAATGATGGCTGTACCAGGGCGAACGGTAGTGGTCGGCGAAGACATGGGCGTAGACGCCCTGGGTGTATCCGGGGCCCATCGTCACCCGTACGTAGGTTTGCGGGCCGTAGTCGCGATGGTCGGGGGTCGTCTCGCCCACGGGCGCCAGCAGCACGCAGTCGACATGCCGCACATACCCGCTGCTGTTCAGCCCCTCGTACTTGCTCAACACCAGCTCGATTTCCCCGGCGGCCAAATCGACATCAAAGGAATCCCAGACGTAGTCCCAGTCGACGCCGTCGGGATGCGTCGCGAGATCGAAAACCTTGCCGGCGACCTCCCCGCCGGTGGATTGGATCGACAGGCGGAAGGGGCCGCGTGTCGAGGCCAGGTAGATGTACCGCACCCAGACTCGGTAGCGGCCGGCCGTGGTGATCAGGATGCGCTGGCTGGCCGTCCCCAGCTTGTCGCCGGCCGCGCCGTGCAGCGATTGGGCCGACGATGCCCGCGCGCTGGCGGCCACGCGCCAGCCATCGGACGAGGGAGTGATGGCCTCGGCTTCGAAGAACAGGTTGCCGCTGCAGAAGACCACCGTACCCGTCCCCGGCAGGCCGCTGCTTGAGTCGCCCGACCAGCCGACGTCGGTGGCGCCGGCGAAGGCCGGACTCGCGGCCGGCTTCAGCCCGACGGTGGAGCCCGCCGCCAGGCGCGCCTCGATGTCCGCGAGCGCGAGGTCCTGCCAGATGGCGATGCGGCCGCCGCCACCCGCAGCGATGCCCTCCGCACCGCTTCCGCCCCGCGCGCACAGCAGGCCCCCCCCGGTCACTCGGGGCGCGGCGAGCAAGATGGAGCCCCCGCTCCCCCCGCTGCCCCGGTAGTAGGACCCGAACCAGCCATCCGCGGCCACACGGCCATCCACCCGCAACTCGCCACCGGCCCGCACATGCACCGCGCCGCCCCCGCCGCCGCCCACCGAATAGCCGCCCGCTCCGCCATAGCCGTTCCAGCCGGCGGGACTCCCCGGCTCCAGCGGCAGTTCGGCCCGCCCGTAGGAGGTTCCGCCTTTGGCGCCGCCCCCCGCGCCACCGTATCCCCCGCCGCTGCCATAGGTACTCTGCCCCGCCCCAGGCCCGAGCGTGTTGTCAGGGGCCGCGTGGTAGCCGAGCCCGGTCGCGTCGATGCCCCCGCCCGCCGCGAGGATCGCGTGGCGCGCCACGCGGATGCCGACGATGGCGGCGTTGGTGGGGTGGGCCTGCGGGTGAATCCAGCAGTTCGTCGCGATGGTCAAGTCGCCGTCGATGTTCAGTTCCGCGCCATAGCGCCGCGACAGGTCGTTGGTCGCCGCCGCCACGAGCGTCAGGCTGGCATGGTTCGTCAACCGCAGATCGCCCGTCACCGACACGCGCAGCCCTTCGGGGAGCGTCAGCACGCAATCGTCGAGCGTCCAGGCGGGCGTGGTCCAGTCCGTCAGTGCCGGAATCACGAGTCGCACATGCCAGAAGCGCCGCCGGTCGAGCCGCGCGCCCAGAAACAACGTATCGGGCAGCCAAAGTGTTCCCTCCTGCGCGTTGATCGTCGAGCGGAACCCGGTCGTGCTGGCGGGATAGGCGTAGGCGGAAGCCCGCAGCGGAGTGACCGGCTCGTCGAGCGCCGCCTGGGCGGCGGGGTCGTAGCGAATGGCGATGCGTCCCGCGCCACCGCTCGACCCGCCGCCCGTCCCCTGGCCGCCGTCGACGGACAGCACCCCGCTGTTGCTCCCCCGCAGCGTGCGGCAGACGAGCAGAATGCTGCCGCCCGATCCGCCGCCGCCGTGCGTCGGGCTCCAGGCATGCCCGC
>JAAYZJ010000484.1 GCA_012514915.1 Lentisphaerota bacterium
CGGCCAGGATGGTGATCGAGCCGGCCCCCTCGAAGTCGACGGCCTTCTCGTAGCGGGCGGCGAGCTGGCTGAAGAGGTCGCCGGGGTAGCCGCGGTTCGAGGGGATCTGCTCCATGGTGATGGCGATCTCCTTGAGCGCGTCGGCGAAGCTGGTCATGTCGCTCAGCAGGACGAGGACCCGCTTGCCCTGCAGGGCGAACTGCTCCGCGACGGCGAGGGCGATGTCGGGCACGAGGATGCACTCGACGATCGGGTCGGCGGCGGTATGCACGAACATGACGGTGCGCGCCAGGGCGCCGCTCTCGTCGAGCGTGTCGCGGAAGAAGAGGTAGTCGTCGTACTTGAGCCCCATGCCGCCGAGGACGATCACGTCGACCTCGGCCTGCAGGGCGATGCGCGCCAGCAGGGGGTTGTAGGGCTCGCCGGCGCGGGCGAAGATCGGCAGCTTCTGCGACTCGACGAGCGTGTTGAAGACGTCGATCATCGGGATGCCGGTCCGCACCATGCGGCTGGGGATGACGCGCTTGGCGGGATTGACCGAGGGCGTGCCGATGTCGATCAGCCCGTCGTCGAGGGCGGGGCCGTTGTCGCGCGGCAGTGCGCCGCCGGTGAAGACGCGCCCCAGCAGCGCCTCGGAGAAGGGCACCTGCATCGGGCGGCCGAGGAAGCGGACGCGGGCGTCGGTGGCCACGCCGCGCAAGCCGGCGAACACCTGCAGCGAGACCTGGTCGCCGTCGAGCTTGATGACCTGGCCCAGCGATGTGCCGTAGCGCGAGGTGATCTCGGCCAGTTCGTGGTAGTGGACGCCCTCGGCCCGCAGGGTGACGACGCTGCCGGCCAGATAATCGATGCGGTGGTAGACTTTATGCATGGGAAGCGTTCTCCGCGATCAGCCGGGCGATGGACTGCTGGCCGGTCTGGAAAGGTTCCGATTCCCAGGCGGTCTGGTGCCAATCCTTGAAGGCCTGGGTGAGGGTGAGGAAAAAGCGCCGTGCCGGATCCTTCTCCTCGAAGGCGAGCGTGGTGTCGAGGATCGTGTCGAGCGCGTCGAAGACGACGAGCTGCCGCTTGACGGGCACCGCCGAATCGACCTCGTTGAAGGCATCCTGCTGCAGATAGACGGCGTCCATCAGTTCCGACTTGAGGTAGACCACGAAATCGTCCATCGAGGTGCCCTCCTCGCCGACGACCTTCATCATCTGCGACACCTCGTTGCCGCGGCGCAGGACGGCGCGCATCCGGGCGATCCGCTCGGGGGGCGCGATGCCGGGGTACTTGCTCCAGCTGTCGAGCGGGTCGATGGCGGGGAAGCGCCGCGCGTCGGAGCGGGCGCGCGAGAGGCCGTGGAAGGCGCCGACGACCTTGAGCGTCGCCTGGGTGACCGGCTCGTCGAAGTTGCCGCCGGCCGGCGAGACGGTCCCGCCGATCGTCACCGAGCCGACCGAGCCGTCCTTGAGACGGAAGCGCCCGGCGCGCTCGTAGAAGCCGGCCACGACGCTTTCGAGGTAGGCGGGGAAGGCCTCCTCGCCGGGGATTTCCTCGAGGCGCCCCGACATTTCGCGCAGCGCCTGCGCCCAGCGCGAGGTCGAATCGGCCAGCAGCAGGACGTTCAGCCCCATCATGCGGTAGTAGCCGGCGATCGTGACGGCGGTGTAGATCGACGCCTCGCGGGCGGCCACCGGCATCGAGCTGGTGTTGCAGATGATCACCGTCCGGTCCATCAGCGTGCGGCCGGTGCGCGGATCGGTCATCTCGGGGAACTCGCGCAGGGTCTCGACCACCTCGCCGGCGCGCTCGCCGCAGGCGGCGAAGACCACGATATCGACCTCGGCGTGGCGGCTGGTGAGCTGCTGCAGCACGGTCTTGCCGGCGCCGAAGGGGCCGGGAATGCAGTAGGTTCCGCCCAGGGCGACGGGGAAGAAGGTGTCGATGATGCGCTGCTGGGTGACCATCGTCTCGTCGGGGCGCAGGCGCTCGGCGTAGGCGCCGATCGGCATCTTGACCGGCCAGCGCTGCACGAGGGTCACGGTGTGCTCGTTGCCGTCCTCGTCGGTCAGCGTGGCGATCGTCTGGTCGATGGTGTAGTCGCCGGGCCCGGCGATGGCGGCCACGGTGCAGGTGCCGCGCAGCGCGAAGGGCACCATGATGCGGTGCTCGAAAATTCCCTCCGGCACGGTGCCGAGCGTCTCGCCGGCGCTCAGATGGTCGCCCACCCTGGCCTTCGGCGTGAAGGCCCAGGGCTTGTCGCGCAGCAGGGCCTGGAGGTAGGTGCCGCGCTGCAGGAAGAAGCCGCACTGCTCGGCGAGACGCGGCAGGGGATTCTGCAGGCCGTCGTAGATCTGGCCGAGGAGGCCGGGGCCGAGCTCGACCGAGAGCAGATCGCCCGAAAAGCTGACGGCGTCGCCGATCCGCAGGTCGGTCGTGTCCTCGAACACCTGCATGTCGGCCTGCCGTCCGCGGATGCGGACGATCTCGCACATCAGGCGCCGGTCCTCGGCGTCGCCGGTGCGCAGGGCGGCGTAGCCGACCTCGTTCTGGGCCACGGCCCCGTCGAAGGCGACCGCGATCATGTTGCCGTTGACGGCCGCGATTGTTCCTGTTACTGCCATAGCTGCGTGTTCCGGAAAAAGCCTCAGCACGTGTCGCGCGACACTTGAAAAGCTTATAAGGTACCAGTTGGAACCGGCGGATGCAACCCCCGCTGCAGTCACCCGGGTAATCGGTTGGCGACAGGGGGCGCGAAGGATGAGCATGAATCGGTGGGCAAGCGGTGGCGACGTTCGGGCGTGCAGCGGAGGGGCTATTCATTCAATATCCACGCGTCGGAGTTCCGCCTTCAGGCGGAAGCGAGGCAGGGGCTTTAGCCCCGTCGTCAGCGAAGAACCAAGCCTTTCACGTTTTGCCCACATCTCGATGCGCCCTCATCGCACCCCCTGTCGCTAGCCGATTACGTCACCCGGCGTGTGGGGGGTGTGGGGGCGGCAGTTCTTGCTCGAAAAAAAACCGCCGCCCCGTTGCCGGGACGGCGGCTCGTGTGCCTCAAGCTGCGGGCGCGTTGCCTACTTGGAGAGCCGGGCT
Source organism: Lentisphaerota bacterium (assembly GCA_012514915.1). Lineage (GTDB taxonomy): Bacteria > Verrucomicrobiota > Kiritimatiellia > RFP12 > JAAYLN01 > JAAYLN01. The sequence goes on from JAAYZJ010000484.1 coordinate 3,079, forward strand.
TCCAGCGCCGCGAGCTGGGCGGCCATCGCCTTCGGCAGGCGGTCGCCGAACTTGGCGAAGTGCGCCTTCATCTCGGGGATGACCTTCAGCCAGCCTTCCTTGTCGACCGACAGAAGCATGGTCTTCTCCTCGTCGCTGATCTTCAGCCCCTTCAGGTCGAGGCTGTCCGGCGTCGGCAGGTTGCCGATCGGCGTCTCGACGGCGGCGGCCTTGCCGTCCAGCCGGTCGAAGATCCATTCGAGGACGCGGCTGTTGTCGCCGAAGCCCGGCCAGAGCCACTTGCCCTCGGGCGACTTGCGGAACCAGTTGACGTAGAAGATTCTGGGCAGCTTCGCCCCCTTGACCTTGCCGATCTTGAGCCAGTGGGCGAAGTAGTCGCCCATGTGGTAGCCGCAGAAGGGGAGCATGGCGAAGGGGTCGAAGCGGAGCTGGCCCATGCCGCCGATGGCGGCCGCCGTCATCTCGGAGGCCATCGTGGCCCCCAGGAAGACGCCGTGCTCCCAGTCGAGCGCCTCGTTGGCCAGCGGCACCACGCTTGCGCGGCGGCCGCCGAAGAGGAACGCGCTGATCGGCACCCCGGCGGGGCTCTCCCACTCCTTGGCGATCACCGGGCACTGCCGCGCCGGCACGGTGAAGCGGGCGTTCGGATGGGCGGCCTTGACCGGCTTGCCGTTCTCGTCCTTCATGTCGGGCGTCCAGGGGCGGCGCTGCCAGTCGACCGCCGCGTCGGGCGTCTTGTCCATGTCTTCCCAGTAGATGCCGCCGTCCATCGTGATCGCGGTGTTGGTGAAGATCGCGTTGCCGCGGTTGCAGGTGATCATCGCGTTGGGGTTCGACTTCATCGAGGTGCCCGGCGCGACGCCGAAGAATCCCGCCTCGGGATTGATCGCGCGCAACTGGCCCTTCTTGTCGAACTTCATCCAGGCGATGTCGTCGCCGATGACCTCGACCTTCCACCCCTTGATCGTCGGCTTCATCATGGCCAGGTTGGTCTTGCCGCAGGCCGAGGGGAAGGCGGCACCGATGAACTTCGACTTGCCCTTGGGGTTGGTCAGCTTGAGGATCAGCATGTGCTCGGCCAGCCACCCCTCGTCGCGCGCCTGCACCGAGGCGATCCGCAGCGCGAAGCACTTCTTGCCGAGCAGAGCATTGCCGCCGTAGCCCGAACCGAACGAGATGATCTCGCGCGTCTCGGGGAAGTGCGTGATGTACTTCTTGTCGATCGGCGCGCAGGGCCAGGGAACATCGGCCTGGTTCGGCGCCAGCGGGGCGCCGACCGAGTGGATGCATTTGACGAATTCGGTTCCCTTGTCGATCCGCTTGATGACCTTCGGGTCGACGCGCGTCATGATCGCCATGTTCACCACGACGTAGGGACTATCGGTGATTTCGATGCCGTACTTGGCGATCGGCGAATCGACGGGGCCCATCGAGAAGGGGATGATGAACAGCGTGCGCCCCTTCATGCAGCCCGTGAACTGCTCGTTCAGCGTGGCACGCATCTTCACCGGGTCAGCCCAGTGGTTGGAGGGGCCGGCATCGGCTTCCTTCTCGGAACAGATGAAGGTCCGGTCCTCGACGCGCGCGACGTCGCTGAGCTCGGAACGGCAGTAGTAGGAGTTCTTGGGCTTGTCCACGCGGATGAACGTGCCGCTCTTGACCATCAGATTGCAGAGTTCGTCGTACTCGGCCTGCGAGCCATCGCAGATGCGAACCGCATCAGGCGTGCAG
>JAAYZJ010000485.1 GCA_012514915.1 Lentisphaerota bacterium
CGCGCGCGGCGACCTGCCAGCTCCCGTCGGCCGCGCGGGCCTCGAGGCGGAAATGGCGCAGCAGCGTGGCGGGCAGCCCGTCGGGCTCGGCGTCGAGCGGATAGATGCAGCGGATGTTGTAGTGGCAGCTTGTGCCGTTGCGGTTCAGGTTGCTGTCGCCGACAAGGCGGGTGCCTCGGAGGGTGCGTGGCGTGTCCCAGGCATACTGGATCCAGCCCGAGCCGAGCGTGCAGGTGAAGGCGTTGTCGACGTCGCCCACCGGGCGGTCGACACCGTTGCGCAGGGCTGAGGGGTCGCCCGCGTCGGCGCTGAGCGCGGCCTCGCGCGTCAGGGCGGGGATGTCGCGCGTCTGCCAGGGGAGGTAGCAGTCGTCGGCCAGCAGCATCTGCTGCAGTTCGCGCACGGCGGGGCCGGTGATGTCGCGCGGCAGGCCGTGCTCGCGCGTGGCGAGGGCGGCGGCCGTCCCGACCGCTTGGCCGATGATGGCGCACGTGGCCATGACGCGCGTCGAGCTGAGGGCGGCGTGGGTCACGCTGATGTTGCGGCCGGCGAAGAAGAGGTTGGCGATGTTGCGCGAATAGAGCGAGCGGTAGGGAATGCCGTAGGGCGAGGGGGCGGGGTGGAAGATGGTCGGCTGCCCCGGCCAGCGGAGTCCACCGGGGTGGTGGTCGTCCATCGACCAGCCGCCGTAGGCCACGACATCGTCGAACCGTCCCTCGGCGCGCACGTCGTTCTGCGTCATGATGTGGGCGCCGAGGTAGCGGCGGCTTTCACGCTTGCCGGGCAGGAAGCCCACCCAGTCGAGCGCCCAGTTGGCGGCCCGGGGATCGGGTTCGCGGTTCTTGATGAAGTCCCAGACGCCGAAGGCGGCCTTGAGCAGCTCGTCGCGGATTTCCTCGGTGTAGTGGATGCTATCCTGCTCGCCGCCGAGTTCCAGCCACCAGAAGTTGCCGGCCTTGCCGATGGAGGTGCCGCGGTTGGGCAGATCGGCGGCCGTCTTGTAGACGTTGGCCCACGCGGGCGGGACGAAGGTCTGGGGGCGGGGATGTTCGCGCAGCTGGATCAGGCAGCTCATGCCCATCGTGCAGCGGTCAGCGGTCTCGGGCTCGATATCCTCGCCGAATTCGGCGCGCGCCTCGCGCCCGACGCGGAAGTCGGCCCCCGTCAGGGGGGCGAGGACGCTGTCGCCCGAGCAGTCGGCGAAGAGCGGCGCCTCGACGGTGTGCCACTTCTGCGTGGTCGTCTGCCAGCCCGTCACGCTGACGATGCGGTCGTCCTTCATCTGCGCGGCGTTGCAGGAGCAGTTCAGCAGCAGGGTGATGTTCGGCTCGAAGCGGGCGAATTCGTACAGGATGCTGTCCCAGAGCGAGAAGACGCGGTCGGGGTTGCGGGCGTGGTTGTCGAGCATGATCTCCTCGACGATGCCCGTCTCGCGCAGATTCTCGCCGCGGGCGCCGCAGACCCACATGCGGACTTCGGACGAGGCGTTGCCGCCCAGCACGGGGCGGTCGTGCATCAGGGCGACGCGCGCCCCGCGGCGGGCGGCGGCCAGCGCGGCGCAGAGGCCGGACATGCCGCCCCCGACCACGCAGAAATCAACGGAATGACGTTCCTCGCGAAATGGACTGTTTTGCATGGATCTTCCCCTGCTCCCGGGCACGGGGTCGCGTCATGCAACCCCGACCGAGAGCAACCAGCATAGCGCATCGAGGGCGCAAAAGAAAGAGCGGGGTTACAGGGATAGGTATTCGTGTAATCCTGTCGAAAAACTAATATGCGACTCTTAATATCAGGGCTGGAGGGACGACCTCCGTGTCGTCCGCCTGGGTTCTGCAAGCGCCTCGTATCTAATTATGCCCACGGATTCATGCTCCCCCATCGCACCTTGCTTTCCGGTTGAGTGGGGGGGTGATGCTATGCTAACCTCCCTTTGCAGGGTCACGATGACCCGGCGAAAGTGATGGCCTCGATGCCCCATACTCCCTTTTCCACGCCCGTGCGCCACCTCCTGTTCATCGGTTGGTGCGGGCTGGCGGGCGGCGCGTTCGCCGCCTGCGGCACCCGGCTGATCCCCAACTGGTGCGATGGTTCGCCCGACGCCGTGGGCGCCGCCTGGCTGCTGCTCCTGGGCGGATGCCTGGCGGGCGCATGGCTGGGGTGGCGACTCCTGCGGCGGCGGGAGCCTCCGCCGGCCATCTCGGCCATCCTGCCCCTTCTGCTGTTCGGTCTGATGGCCCTGGCGCCGTTCCGGATGCCGCCTCTCGTCCGGCTCGGACTGGCCGCCTGGAAGGGCGCCTTGCCCACCTATGCCGCCTGCTTCCGCTGGCAGGCGTGGCTGCTGGGCGGTCTGCTGCTGCCGGTCGGCCTGCTGACGGGGTGCGGCTGGGCGCTGGCGCGGCGTCTCCACCCGCGTCCCCTGGCGGCCGACCTCGCCCTAGCGGCCGGTCTGCTGGCGGGGCTGTTGGCCGTGCGCGGCGTCGTGATCCCGGCCTGGGGCCTCGAGACGGCGTTGCGGCTCGCCACGCTGGCCGGAGGGCTGGCGGTCAGCGCGGCGCTGGCCGCGGTTCTTCCGCGCCGTCCCCGTGGTCTCGCCGCCCTCGCGCTGCTTCCCTTCCTGCTGGCCGTTGGTCTCGTTCTGACGCATCAGCCGCGCGAACCGCGGCTGGCGCAGCATGTCATCGGCAACTGGCTCGATACTCAGGGCGCCCTCAGCCAGCTCCCCGGACACATCGCCATCCACCGCGATGGACGGCGGCATGCCCTCTCGCTGCGTCCGCTCCCGGGCGAAGGCTACCTCCTCTGCCGCGACGGGGAACGGCGCCTGGCCATGCCCGGCGACTGGCCGACCGTCTCGCTGGCCGTGCATCTGCCCCTGCTGCTCCATCCCGATCCGCGGCGCCTGGCCCTGGCGGGCGTGGAGAGTGGCGCGGGTCTGGCCTCCGCCGTCCACCATCCGCTGAACCTGATTGAATGGGCGGGGGGCGAGGCCGCGCACCTGGCGGTCATGCGGCAGATGCTGGCCCGGGATCGCGACGGCGCCGCGGCACTCGACGACAACCGTGTGGTGGCCCTGGCCCAGCCCGCGCAGCGGCACTTGCGCCGCTCGCCGGGGCGCTATGATGTGATCGTGGCCCTGGCCGGCCCCTGCGGTCGCGCGGACGACGCACGCCTGCTCTCGTCCGGCGCGCTCGCGATGGCCCGGCAGGCGCTCGCGACGAACGGGATCTACTGCGTGGCCCTCGATGCCCAGACCCTCGATCCGACGGCGATGCGGCAAGTGATCGGGCGGTTTGCCGCCGTTTTTCCCAACATGCAGGTCTGGTCGCCCCAGCTCAACCGCTACCTGCTGGTGGGCCCGGCGGGCGGGACGGTTTTCGACGCCGTGCAGCTTCTGGCGCGCCTGGAGCAACGGCTGGTGATGCGGTCGCTGGCGCGGGTCGGCGTCCGGGGACTGCCCGATCTGCTGGCCTGCCTCGTCATGACGCCGGCGGACATCGCCCGCTTCCTGGCCGAAGCGCCGGCGGCGCCGCGGCTCTTCCAGGGCGTCCGGCTGGCGCGCCGCGCCGCCCGGAGCCGACTGAGCCCCGTGGACAACCGGCTGACGATCGCCGCGATCGAGGCGGCGCGCACCTGGAG
>JAAYZJ010000486.1 GCA_012514915.1 Lentisphaerota bacterium
CCACGCAGGTCCCCACCCGCTCGTAGACATCCAGCAACTGACGTGTCGCGGGGATCTCGCCCTGCATCAGCGTGTCGCCCAGCAGCACGGCGAACGGCTGGTCGCCCACGTGCGCCTGCGCGCACCGGATCGCGTCGCCAAGTCCCAGCATCTGCTTCTGCCAGACGAAATGGATGTTCGCCAGGGATGAGATGCGGCGGATCACCTCAAGCTGCCCGATCTTGCCCTTGGCCTCCAGTTCCCATTCCAGCTCGAAACTGCGGTCGAAATGCTCCTCGATGGCACGCTTGCCGCGGCCGATGACCATCAGGATGTCGGTGATCCCCGAGGCGACCGCCTCCTCGACCACGTACTGGATGACCGGCGTGTCGACGACCGGCAGCATCTCCTTGGGTTGCGATTTGGTCGCCGGCAGGAAACGGGTTCCGAAGCCTGCCGCCGGGATGACCGCCTTGGTGATTTTCATGGATTCAAGCCTCTTTCCGCGCGCCATGCGGCGTCACGGCGCCACGGCGCCTTCCGCCAGCTGGATCAGGTAGCGCCCGTACTCGTTGTTCTTCATCGTCTCGCCCCGGGCCAGCAGCTGCCCGCGCGAGAGGTAGCCGCGCCGGAAGGCGATCTCCTCGAGGCAGGCGATCTTGAGCCCCTGCCGCGCCTGGATCGTCTCGACGAAGTTCGCCGCCTGGAGCAGCGACTGGTGCGTGCCGGTATCCAGCCAGGCCATGCCGCGCCCCAGCAGGCGCACGCTCAGGCGCTTGTCCCGCAGATAGACGAGGTTGAGATCGGTGATCTCGAGTTCCCCGCGCGCGGAGGGCTTGAGCGCGCCGGCGACCTGCACGACGTCGGGGCCGTAGAAATAGAGCCCCGGCACGGCGTAGTTCGACTTGGGAACGCGGGGTTTCTCCTCGATCGAGGTGACTTGCCCGGCCGCGTCGAAGGCGACCACGCCGTAGCGCTCGGGATCCTGCACACGGTAGCCGAAGATCAGACCGTCCCGCGTGAGCCCGCCCGCCTCCTCCAGTTGCTGGCGCAGCCCCTGGCCGTAGAAGATGTTGTCGCCCAGCACCAGCGCCACCGGCTGGTCGCCGATGAAGTCGGCGCCCAAGGTGAAGGCCTGCGCCAGGCCGTCGGGCGACGGCTGCTCGGTGTAGGCGAAGCGGACGCCGAAGGCGGATCCATCGCCCAGCAGGTCGCGGAAACGCGGCAGATCCTGCGGCGTGCTGATGATCAGGATCTCCCGGATTCCCGCCAGCATCAGGACGGAAATCGGATAATAGATCATCGGCTTGTCGTAGACGGGCAGCAACTGCTTGCTCACCACCCGCGTGATGGGGTGCAGACGCGACCCCGTTCCCCCGGCCAGAACTATACCGCGCATGGGACACGTCCTCGGACTGAATGCTGCTGTTGTGGGCGACTCGCCATGACACCGGGCATGATGGCAGAATCGCCGGCCGGCTGGCAAGCGCTTTACAACCGCCCGTCCTCGATGCGGCGCGGGGTGATTTCGGGTGTGCGGTCTTCAAAGGCGCTCCACGCGAGCCCCATGCGGATGGTGAGCAGCGTGAAGGTGACGGCGATGGCGATGGCAAGCACCCCCATCAGGTAGCCGGGAAGTCCCAGGCTGAGGGAGAAAAAGAGCGTGCAGACCAGGCTGCCCAGGTAGATGGACTGTCCCGCGAGAATGGCATTGGGGCGCTTGCGCCAGGCGGCGAGCCCCTCGGCGTGTCCGCGCAGCGCCTGGAGCACCGGGAGCAGGCAGGCCGTGAGCATGACTTTCTTGGCGAGGGGGATGTCGGCCGGCGGCAAGTTCTGGACCACACCGAAGTAGGCGCGGGCCACGGCGGGGATCTGCCCGAGGAGCAGCACGCCGGCCAGCGCCAGCCCGGCGAAACAGGCGAAGCGGAAAGTCCGGCTGTCCCGCCGGTGCACGGGCGGGAAGCTGAGCACGACGGCCTGCATGCGGATCGCCGCGAAACAGACCGGGTTCACGATCCCCATCGCGACATAGTGGATCGGCAGCATCCGCACGGGGTCGGCCGCCCGCGAGATGAAGGCGGCGACCATGAAGCCGGAGAGCGCGAGCAACACCCCGCCAAACGAAAGCGGGATGCAGAACAACAGTTGCTCGCGCACCGTGCCGGCGTGCCGGTCGCCCCGTGGCAAAGCGCGGATGTACGGCCGCGCCAGCAGATAGGAGGCGACGCATTCGCCGATGATCGGCACCGTGAAGGCGACAATGCCGGCGATATGCCCCACAATGCCGAGGCGGACGAAGAGCGTCGACAGCGCCAGCGTGATGCCGATGCGACCCAGAGTCGCGGCGCTCGCCACGCCGCTGGCCCGCGCGTTGTAGAGCAAGGCCTGGTACGGGTTGCGAATCAGAAACAGGATGGCCGCCGGTATGCAGAACAGCAGCGAGTCCCGGGCGATCATGCGGATGTCGGGCGGCAGGGCGAGCAGGCGGTCGAAGACGATGCCATCCAGCGGCGGCAGCGAGAGGCAGAGCTGCACGGTGGCGATGACCGCCATGAGCAGCAGGGTGAGCCGCATGAACCGGGCGAAACCCATGCGTGTGCGGCCGTACACCATGCCGGTGGTGATCAGCCCCGAGCCCAGGGCGTTGATCAGGAAGAAGACGGCCTGTCCCTGCGCGAAGGCGCCGAAATCGGCCACCCCTCCCTTGCCATGCGAGACGACGGTGGCCACCAGCGGATAGGTGAAGCTTTGCGACACCGCCTGGATGACCAGCGGGATGTAGAAGCGGACGGCTCGAACGGGGGAATACCCGTAATTGAGATGGGCCGGATCGTCGGGATTCGGTTCTTTATGCATGAAGGTTTAAGGCTCGCCTTCACC
>JAAYZJ010000487.1 GCA_012514915.1 Lentisphaerota bacterium
CTGGCCTGCTTTCAGTCCGCCGCGGCGCAGCCGTATGCGCCGGCGTTGTACCGGCTGGGCGACGCGTTGGCCGCGGGACGGGGCGTGGAGGCGTCCCCGGCGCAGGCGGTTCGCTGCTTCGAGGCGGCCGCCCGCCAGGGCTACGCGCCGGCGCAGGCGGAACTGGGCCGCAGCTACCTGCGCGGCAGCGGCGTGCCCCTGAACCGGGAGACGGCCTTTGCCTGGCTCGCGCGCGCCGAGGCCCAAGGCCACCCCGACGGGAGCACGGCCCATGCGTTGTGCCTGATCCGCGGCTATGGTGTGGCGCCCGACGCCGCACAAGGGATGCTGGCGATGCGCCGCGCGGCTCACCGGGGCAGCGCCACGGCGCAACTGGCGCTGGGGCTGCAACTGCTCGAGCACGGCGACCCCGAAGGCGTCGACTGGCTGCACTGCGCCGCGCAGGCCGGCAATGCCAAGGCCCAGGCGCGCTTCGCCCGCTGCCTGAGCGAGGGGATGAACGTCCCCCGGGATCCCGAGGCGGCCGCCCACTGGAACGCGCAGGCGGCCCACCAGGGCGAAGCCGCGGCCCAGTTGGCGCTGGGACTCGCCCTGCGGACCGGCGCGGGCACCCGGCGCGATCCGCGCCAAGCCCGGGTCTGGCTGCGCCGCGCCGCCGAACAGAACAACTCCGAAGCGCAGACGTGGCTGGGATTCATGCTGTTGCAGGAGACCGGCCGGCGGCACGCGACCGACCGGGAGGAGGGGCTCGCCTGGGTGCGGCGGGCCGCCGAAGCCGGTTTCGCCCAGGCGCAGTATCTCCTCGGCATCTGCCTCTATGCCGGCTACGGCGGCACCGCCCAGGCCCCCGCCGAGGCGTTGAAATGGTTTCTGGCCGCCGCGGGGCAGCAGGTGCTGCCGGCCCGGATCCTGGCGGCTTTCTGCTATTACCAGGGGGTCGGCGCGCCCCGCGACCGGGCCGAGGCCTTCCGGCAGTTCTCGGTTGCCGCCGAACAGGGCTCGCCGGTGGCCCAGATCTGGCTCGCCTATTGCTACGTGCATGGCGAGGGCGTGGACGTCGATTTGAAGCTCGCGCGGGACTGGGCGCAGAAGGCCTGGCGTCAGGGCCATCCCGGCGGGCACCAGATGCTGCGCAAGATCCCACGCGAATAGAGTGCCGCGCCGCGGAACAACAATTCTGGAGTGAAAGACATATGGTCTGCAAGGCATTGATTACCGGTGGCGCGGGGTTCATCGGTTCCCACCTGGCCCGGCGGTTGCTGGCCGAGGGGTACGAGGTGACCGTGCTGGACAACCTCTTCACGGGAACCAAGGCGAACATCTACGACCTGCTCGACAATCCGCGGTTCACGTTCATCCTGCACGACGTGACCCAGCCTTTCTGGGGGCAGTTCGACGAGATCTACAACCTGGCCTGTCCGGCCTCGCCCATCCACTACCAGCGCAACCCCGTCGAGACGATCAAGACGTCGTTCATCGGCATGATGAACGTGCTGGAGCTCGCGCTCAAGACCAAGGCGCGCGTGCTGCACACCTCCACCTCGGAAGTGTACGGCGACCCGCTCGAACACCCGCAGCGGGAAACCTACTGGGGCAACGTCAACACCATTGGAACCCGCAGCTGCTACGACGAGGGCAAGCGCGCCGCCGAGACGCTGGCGGTCGACTACCGCCGCGAATACGGCGTCGATGTCCGCCTGGTCCGTATTTTCAACACCTACGGCCCCAACATGCACCCCCAGGACGGCCGCGTGATCAGCAACTTCATCATGCAGGCGCTGCACAACCGGCCGATCACGATCTACGGCGACGGCAGCCAGACGCGCAGCTTCCAGTATGTCGACGA
>JAAYZJ010000488.1 GCA_012514915.1 Lentisphaerota bacterium
CGCTGGCCGGCGCGTTGGCCGCCCTTGCCGGCCTGCTGGCCGCGGCCCAGGCAGGCGTGTACACGCTGGCGGCCGGCGGTCTAGTCTTGATGCTGGTCCTGACCTACACGTTCGCCACCCGGCGCGGTAGCGTGGCGGGATTGGTCGTCATGGGGTTGTGCCGCGCGACCTCGGTCGGCATGGGACTGGCGGCGGCGCTGCCGCAGGCCCCGTCGCCACGTCTGGCTCTGGCAGGGGCGGGCGGCATCGGCCTCTACATCACCGCCGTCTCGCTGCTCGCGGCCGATGAAACCCGCTGCCGCCGCCTCGATGCGCGCCGCTGGCTGCCGGCCGTCGCTGCAATCCTGGCACTCGGTGGCGTGGCCGTCGGGGCGGGCCGCCGCCCCCATCTGTCCGTCTCAATGCTTCTGGCCGCCGCCGCGTTGCTGCGGATCGTCCTCGTGACCCACCGCCTCGGCCGCGCGCCGGCACCCGGCGCCCTGCCGCGCGCCATCGGCGGCTACATCCGCGCCCTGCTGCTCATCCAGGCCGCCTATTGCGCCACGCAGCCGGCCGGCCTCCCCCTGGCCGCCGGCCTGATCCTGCTCCAGCCGCTCGCCGCGCAACTCGGGAGGCGCTTCTATGCCAGCTAATCCCCCATCCCCGCGCCGTCTTCTGGTCGTGCAGGTCGCCGGCCTCGGCCTGCAGACCTACCGCGACTCGCAAGCGCTGCGGACGGCGCTCGGCGGGCTGCAGGCCCACCCGCTGCAGCCCCCCTTCCCCGCCGTCACTTGCACCGCCCAGGCCACCTTCCGGACGGCGACCCCGCCCGCGGTGCACGGCGTGGTCGCCAACGGCTGGCTGGACCGCCCGCTGCGCCACACCACCTTCTGGGAGCAGTCGGCACGTCTGGTCGACGGCCCCCGCATCTGGGACGGCCTGCGCGCGCGCGACGGCCGGGTGGCCATCCTCTTCTGGCAGCAGAGTCTGGGCGAATCGGCCGACATCACCCTCTCGCCCGCACCGGTCCACCTGCACGGCGGGGGGCTGGTCGACGCCTGCTACAGCCAGCCGGCAGACCTCGCCGAGGCCGCCGCCATCCTGCTGCGCGAGCCCTTCCGCCTGAGCCGCTACTGGGGCCCCCTCGCCTCCACCCGCAGCTCGCGCTGGATTGCCCAGGCCACGGCGCTGCTGATGTCAGGCAAGTTGACCGATGCCCCCGACCTCTGCCTGACCTATCTGCCGGCGCTCGACTACGACTTTCAGCGGCACGGCCCCGGGCATCGCACCGCCGCACGCGCCCTGCGCGAGCTGGCGGGCGACCTCGCGATCTTGCGCGACGCGTCGGCACGCCACGGCTATGACCTGCTGATCTGGGGCGACTACGCGATCACCTCCGGCGGGGGCGAGGTCCTGTTTCCCAACCGCCTGCTGCACGAGGCGGGCCTGATGCAGACCCGGGTGATCCGGGGCCGCCACTACCCCGACCTGCACACCAGCCGCGCCTTCGCCGTGGTCGACCACCAGATCGCCCACGTCTACGTCGCGAATCGGCAGGACATCCAGGCCGTGCGGGAGGCGCTCGCGGCCTGCGGCGAGATCCGGCCGCGCGAGGAGGTTCCGGAACTCAACCATCCGCGTGCCGGCGAACTCATCCTCACGGCACCGCCGCGTAGCTGGTTCGCCTATCCCTGGTGGCGCCACCGCCACGAGGCTCCCGACTACGCCCGCCACATCGACATCCACAACAAGCCGGGCTACGACCCCTGCGAACTCTTCTTCGGCTGGCCTCCCGGATCAGTCAGTCTGAACCCGGCGCGCGTGGGCGGCGTTCATGGTTTACAGAGCGACGCCTCGATGGCCTGCTGGATCTCCGATGCGCCGTTCGAACCGCGGCCCCACACCCTCTGCACCCTGGCGGAGACGGTCGGCCGCCATCTGGAGAGCTTGAAGTGACCCGACGCGACACGACGCTGGTACAGCGCATCACCGTTCCCTACACATACCCGGTTATCTTTACCCACGACCTCTTCAACCCGACGAACCCGACATTGGCCCGGCTGCTGCGGAAGGCCGGCCCGGGACCGCACCGCTACGTGCTGGGGATCGACCAGGGGCTGCAGGCCCCCTTCCCCACGCTGGCCGACGACCTTCACCGCTATCTCGACCATCACCCCGGCCTGGCCGTCGAGGGGCATGCGCCGTTGATCGTCCCCGGTGGCGAGGGGGCGAAGAACGGCTGGAACGGTGTGCGCGAACTGATGACCGCCTTCGGCAACGCGCACCTCGACCGCCACAGTTTCGTGCTGGCGATCGGCGGCGGCAGCCTGCTCGACATCGTCGGGTTCGCCGCGGCGCTCGTCCACCGCGGCCTGCGCCTGATCCGCATCCCCACCACCGTGCTGGCGCAGTGCGACGCCGCCTGCGGGGTCAAGAACGGCATGGACGAGCACGGCCAGAAGAACTTCGTCGGCACCTTCGCGCCGCCCTACGCCGTGCTCAACGACCTTGACCTGCTGCGCCGCCTGCCGCCGCGCTACTGGACCGGGGGACTGGCCGAGATCTTCAAGGTCGCGCTCATCAAGGATGCCGCGCTGTTCGCGCGGCTGCGGCGCCAAGCCGCCGCCCTGCGCGCGCGGCAGGCCGACGCGCTCGAACCACTTGTCATCCGTTCCGCGCGCATCCACCTCGACCACATCCGCAACGGCGGCGATCCCTTCGAGATGGGATCGGCGCGGCCGCTCGACTTCGGCCACTGGTCGGGGCATCAACTGGAACGGCAGTCGCACCACCGGCTCAGCCACGGCGAGGCGGTGGCGATCGGCATCGCGCTCGACACCTGCTACGCCGCCACGCAGGGGCTGGTCACGGCGCGCCAGCGCGACACCGTGCTCGACGCCCTGCACGCCGTCGGCCTGCCGCTGTGGGACGCGGCCTGCGACGAGGAGGCGCCCACCGGCGGACGGGCGCTGCTGCAGGGGTTGGAGGCGTTCCGCGAGCATCTGGGCGGACGCCTGACCATCACGCTCCCCCGCGGCATCGGCGACCGCGTCGAGGTCAACCACATGGACCACGCCGCGTTGGAGCAGTCGCTCGACTTCCTGCGCAAGGCCGCAGCCGCGCGAGCGGCGCATCCTTGAAGCGAACCACCGCCGAGGACGGCGGTCTTCCGCGTGACGGCTTTCGGTTCGCGTGAGATGCGCCAGCTATGCCCGCGCGCGTTCCCAGGCGGTGCGGGCGGCGTGCAGAGCAATGGCGGCAGCGCTGACGACGTTGAGCGAGTTCTTGGCGCCGTAGACCGGGATGCGCACCACATCGTCGGCCTGGTGGATGATGTCGGGACCCAGACCGAACCGCTCGCTCCCCAGCAGCAGGGCGCAGGGAAACGGCCACGTGTACGATTCGATGGGCTGCGCGTCGGCCACCGTCTCCAGCGCGATGACGGCCACCGAGGCACAGCGCAGCTCCGCGACAGCCTCGGCCAAACGCGTCCAGTGGCGCCAGGGGACGTGGCGCGCGGCGCCCAGGGCCGCCTCGGCCACATGGGGATGGTCGGGTGTGGCGGTGTAGCCGCACAGCCACACCGCGGCGGCGCCGAAGCAGTCGGCCGTCCGGAAGAGTCCGCCGGAGTTGAAGGCCGAGCGGAGCGAGTCGACCACCACGGTCAACGGCATGGCGGCGGCCGCCGCGGCGGGCGGCGCCCGGTCGCGCGCCAGGATCTGGACATCGGTGACGCGGCGGCGGGCCACCTCGCGCTCGACCGGCACCAGCACGCTGATGAACGTTTCCAGTGAAAGATCGGGCTTCAGCAGCGTCGACAGGCGGGCGAGACGGGGATAGGCCGTCTGGTCAGCCAGCCAATGGGAGCAGGCCAGCAGCTCGCGCTGCCGGGCCGCCGGGTCCGCCCAGACGACCTCGATCGTCTGCAGCCGTTCCAGCGCCAGCTGCCAGGCGCGCGCCTCGGAACCGACGGTTTTCATGGGCCGTCCGCTACAGATCCGAGGAGGAGAGATCGGCGTTGTTCCCCTCCCCGCCCGGCTGACCGTCGGCGCCATAGCAGACAACCTCGAACGGTTCGCGGTTGCGTCCGGGGCAGAAGTAGATGTAGGGATTGCGCCACGGATCGAGCGGGAGGCTTGACCGGTCGAGATAGCCGCCCGGCCGCCAATTGGACGGCACCGGCGGGAACGCGGGACGCTCGACCAGCGCCTGCAACCCCTGCCGCTGGGTGGGCAGATGGTCGTTGTCGTCGAGGTAGAGGCGCAACGCGGTCTTGAAGGTCGCCAGATCGCTCGTCGCCCGGGCCCGACGGGCTTTGGCCGGCTCGTGCAGCAGATTGACGGCCACCGCGCCGGCGAGAATCAGCATGATCGAGACGGCGACGAGCAGCTCGACCAGCGAGAAGCCGTTGCACCGCCGCGGGCGGCGTGCCGCCGGGAAGAGTTGCGCAAACAAATCCATGTCGTCTTCCTACAGGTCGCGGAGCCCCGCCAGGCGGTTCCGCGGGGCGCCGGGGAAGGCCCGCAGCCAGGCGTAGAACCCGACTTTGTACTTGGCCTCACGCTCGGTGCCGTCGTCACGCGTGAAGCCGGGGTAGAAACTGCCCCGCAGGCGGAACGAGATGCAGTCGAGGTTGTACTGGATGTAGCCGGCCTGCTCCTCGAGGCGGGAGGTCTCGGCTTCGTAGCGGGAATAGACGTTGACCGTCCAGTGATCCGACAGGGCGAAGGTCAGACTACCCGCGAGCAGGGTGCTCTCGTCGGGCCGGTAGAACATCTCGCCAGCGGCCTCCCACAGCTCGTTGTTCCACAGCGTGGCCCAGACATTGACTTCCTCGACCTCCGACTCCTCGACATCATAGAGGCCGTCGAGCTGGAAGCGGATGCCATCGGCAGGCCGGTAGCGGCTCTTGATGCCGATATGGCGGAAGCGCGACTCGTCGTTGGCGTCCTCGATGTCGTAGACCCCGAAGAGATCGGCGTCCAGCAGGACGCGCACCTCGTCGCCGATCCGGCGCTGGATCTGGTGCCGGGTGCCGAAGCGGACATGGTGCTCCTTGTCGAGCTCATCGACGGCATCGAAGCGGAGCAATTGAACCGGCCGCAGGTTGGGCTCGGGGACGAAGGTGTAGTTGATGTAGGGTTCGACGACGTGGCGGAACCGTCCGGCCTGGTCTTCGTAGAGTCCGTAGGCCTTGAAGGAACTCTCCACCCCGAACTCGAACAGGTTGCGCAGGCCAGCGCCGTCGGCCAGCTCCGGCGACCGGGGCACCGCGTTGGTGGAAGCCGTGGCGTCGGCCGGATCCAGGAAGGTGTCGCCGTAGTAGGTGCCGCGGTAGACGGCGCGCGGCACGACGCTCAGGAAGCCGAAGAGGGTATTCGGCATGTAGATCGCCTGGCGCGTGTCGAAGCGCAGGGTGTCGTAGGCCTCAGCGACGGTGTTGCTGGGATTCCCGTAGTCGGCAAACTCCCGTTCGAGCCAGCCACCCGAACTCTGGCTTTCGTAGTAGAACCGCGAACCGGCGATGCTGGTCCGCATCACATCGAACCAGGCCTCGGGCACACGGTTGACGGCGTCGTAGAAGTCGTTGGCGCGCTGGTAGACGTTCAGTCCGAAGGCGAAGCCGTTCTCCGCGTGCGAGTAGGCGGCATACGACTCGGGCTGGATCAGATCGCGGTATTCGTCCTCGTAGAAATCCTCGAGCAGATAGCTGTCGCTCAGGTAGCTGGAACGGACGGTCAGGAAATCGCGCGGCGAGAGATGCGAATCGTGGCGCAGGGTCACCCGGTAGCGGGAGTCTTCGACGACCTCGCGGCGGGGATCGCGGTCCCAGTCGGGATCCATCGGCTTGTCATCCATGATCGAGTAGCCCGAGATAAAGCCCTGGTGTCCCGCGCCGGCCGGCCCCCCGTACCAGACCAGATCCTGGCCGAGCGCCCAGCCGCGTTCGGTGCGGTAGTCGAAATGGCTGCGCGAGTCGAGGCTGTTGTTGTTCTCGCCCCCGAAGTCGATGAGCTGGAACTGGTAGGTCGAGAGCAGGTAGGCGCCCAGGTCGGACTCGTAGCCGGGCTCGAACCGCCAGCCGTAGTGCTCGTCGAACTCGCGGCGCCAGTAGGGGAAGTAGAAGAAAGGCACGCCCATGAAGCAGGGCGTCGCGCCGGAAAGGGCGACATACTCGTTCGGGCGCATCGTGGCGGAGCGTCCGCGGAGGTGGTAATGCTGATGCCCCGGCGCGTTGGTGCAGGTGGTGACGATGGTCTCCTGCAGGCTGTAGGTCTCGTCGGCCTCGCGGACGGCGTCCCTGGCCAGGATGCGCAGGGGGCCGACCTGCAGGTCGATCTCGGGGGTCAGCCCGCGCCCCGTCTTGTAGTTGTAGACCAGACGTTCCGTGCGCGTGGCCGCCTGGCCGCGGCGGATGAGGACGACATTTCCCTCGGCGACGATCTCCCCCGTCTGCTTGTTGACGCGGACGCGGTCGGCCGTCACCTGCGTGTCGCCCTGGCGGATGCGGACCCCGCCGGCGGCGGCCACCCAGCCCTCGCGCTCGGCGGAGAACGAATCGGCCTCGATATCGATCGGCTGCTCACGCTCGCGGGCGGTGGGCATCAGGTCGGCGGCGGCGAGGGCGCCGGCCTGCAGCAGGCCGACGGCCAGGCACAGGCTTCGGGCAAGCGTCTTCCAGGGTGTCATCATCCATTCCTGTCGGGTTGCGGGGCGCCCGCCGGGGGCGCTCCGGGTTGACCGCAGCGGGGTTCATTATGCACTTTTATTGTCGCCAACGGAATACAGGACTTTGCCGGCCGCGTTCAGGATGGCGAACGACTCGGGGTGGCGCAGCGGCTCCGACTTGAAGCTGAGGTGCCCCTTGTACTGCTGCTGCAGGTCCACCAGCATGGCCTCGTCCTCGCGCCGCAGGCGGTCGAGGACGGTCGGCGCCACGAGGATCTGCAGGTCGCTCTCCGTGCCGTCGAGCCGGCACTTGCGCATCACCCCGGCGATCTGCCGCTGGATGTTGACGCTCAGCGAGAGGGCCGACTTGATCACGCCGTGCCCATGGCAGTAGGGGCAGTCCTCGAACGTCTGGGAGAGGATGCTCTCCTCCTGGCGCTGGCGCGTCATCTCCATCAGGCCGAGCTCGGAGATCGGCAGGACGTTGGTGCGCGCCTTGTCGCGCTTGACGGCCGCCTTCATGGCCTTGTAGACGGCGGCCTGGTGCTTGCGCGACTTCATGTCGATGAGATCGAGCACCACCAGGCCGCCGACGTTGCGCAGGCGGAGCTGGCGGGCGACCTCCTCGACGGCCTCGAGGTTGACCTCGAGGATCGCATCCTCCTGCGAGCCCTTTCCCTTGTGGCGACCGGTGTTGACATCGATCGCGATCAGCGCCTCGGTCTCGTCGATCACGAGGTGACCGCCGCATTTCAGGTTGACCTTGCGGCGGAACGCCTCGTCGAGCTGGCGCTCGATGTTGCGGTTGTCGAACACCGGTAACTGCCCGTCGTACAACTGGATCAGGTTGCGCGAATGGCGCGAGATGCGGGCCGCAACGGAACGGATCCGCTCGAACGCCGCCTTCTGGTCGATGATCACGCGGTCGATGTCCTCGGTCAGCCAGTCGCGCACGACGCGCTCGATCAAGTCGGGCTCCTGGTAGACGCAGCTCGGCGCGCGCTTGTCGCGGATGTTAGCCTGGAGATCCTGCCAGATGGCCAGCAGCCCCCGGAGGTCGCGGACAAAGGCGCTCTTCGACGCCCCCGCCCCGATGGTGCGGACGATCAGCCCGATGTCCTGCGGCAGGGGAAGCCGGTCGAGGATCTTCTTGAGTCGCAGCCGCTCCTTGGCGTCGCCGATCTTGCGCGATACGCCCCGCAGGCGGCAGCCGGGCATCATCACCAGGTAGCGTCCCGGAACGCTCAGGCTGGCCGTGACGCGGGGCCCCTTGGTGCCGATCGGACTCTTGGTGATCTGCACAATGATTTCCGATCCCGGGGGGAACCGCTTGGCGATCTGCTCGTTCGTGTACCGCTTGCGCCGCGACACCCGCTGCGGGTTGTCGTCGTCCTCGTCGAGCCGGCTCTCATCGTCCGGAAACATGTCCCAGTAGTGGAGAAACGCGTTCTTCCTGAGCCCGATATCGACGAACGCCGCCTGCAGATCGTGTTCCAGATTCTGGATGCGCCCCTTGTAGATGCTCCCGACAAGCCGCTCCTCCATGGGATGCTCGACCTGGAACTCCTCGACGCGGCCGTTTTCGACCACGGCGACCCGGGTTTCCAGTTTCTCGGCGTTGACGATGATCTCGCGCTTCGCCGTCTGCTTTTTCAGCAACCAACTCAACATGCTCTCGCTCCTTCCGCGCGGCGGGCGTCAGGCGCCGATCTCGGCCATCTGCCGCGGACCATGCACCGCCACGCTTTGTACCAAACCCACGGCCAGAATGGCCGTCAACATGAATGTCCTGCCGTAACTGAGGAACGGCAAGGGCAGTCCCGTAACCGGCAGCAGCCCGATTGTCATCGCGATGTTGATGAACACATGGCAGAAGAACAGGGCCGCTACACCGGTGCAAATCAATCGTCCGAAACCATCCCGGCTCGTCCACGCCACCCGGATGGTGGCGAAGATCACGCCGGCATAGAGCAGCAGGACGACCAGTGAACCGGCATATCCCTTCTCCTCGGCCAGAACCGAGAAGATGAAATCGTTGGCCGAAACCTGCTGCGGAAGGTATCCTAGCAGATTCTGGTCCCCTTTGAGAAATCCCTTTCCCCAGACGCCCCCCGAGCCCACCGCGATGCGGGACTGGCGCCGGTTCCAGCCCAGGTTCAAGGGGTCACGGTCGGGATAGAGCGCATCGACCAGCCGGTTCCGCTGGTAATCGTCGAGGAAGAAAGTCGCCCGCGCGGCGGCCCGTCGCCACCCGGGCGCGACACCTGGAGATTCCTGCAGCACGATCGCGCCGACCACCAGGGCGACGGCCAGCAGGCCGGCCGCCGCCGCCGTGCACCAGGCCCGCGGCGCCGTACCCGCCACGAACAGCATCACCAAGAGTACCGGAACGAAGATCAGCGCCGTGCCCAGATCGGGCTGGGCGAGCACCAGCGCCATCGGCAGCGCGGTGAGCGCCCCGCCCAGCAGGAATTCCCAGATGTCGCGCCGCGCGTCCGGTCGTCCCAGCAGATGCGCCAGGGCGAGCAGCGTCGTCACCTTGGCCAGTTCCGACGGCTGCATGCCGAACACCCACCGCCGGGCCCCCATGCGGGTCTCGCCCATCGCGAGCACCGCGACCAGCAGGGCCAACGCGGCCAGATAGCCGATCCAGGCGACCTTGGCGAACCGGCGGTAATCGGTATAGGCCAGCGCGAGGACCGCGACGATGCCGACGGCCGCCATCTGGGCATGCGCACGGTAGAGCGACTGGAGATGGAGGCTGTCACGGATCGAGTTCGCGCTGAAGACAAAGCAGACGCCGACAACCATCAGGGCGACCATGCAGAGCAATAGCGTGACGTTCATCCGGCGCAGGCGGCCGAGATCGAACGGTAGACGTCCGCGTCCGCGGCTCATGCGGCGTCCTCCGGGCCCGGGGGGGGCGGTGCCACCGGCCCGTCCGCGTCCGGCAGATCCGACGCGAACAGGTGGCGCATGATCTGATTGACGATCGGCGCGACAGTCAGCCCCCCCGATTCCCCGTCTTCGACCAGGATGGCCAGCGCGACACGCGGGTCGTCGAAAGGCGCGAACGCGATCATCCAGGTGTGCTTGCGGCGGTTGGCCGGCGTGCCGTACTCGGCGGTGCCGGTCTTGCCGGCGAACCGCAGGCCCGGCACGGCGGCCCGCTTGCCGGTTCCCCGCGGCGCCTGGATCACGTCCAGCATCCCCCCTCGCACCGTCTCCAGCGCGCGCCCCAGGGCGAGTTCACGCACAAATCCGTCCTCCGGCCGCGCAGGTTCGCGAACCAGGCGCGGCCGGTAGACACGGCCGCCGTTCGCCAGCGCCGCCGTGTAAACGGCCATCTGCAACGGGGTGACGAGCAACTGCCCCTGCCCGATCGAGACGTTGGCCGTGTCGCCCGACCGCCAGGCGTCCCCCTGCACGCGGCGCTTCCAGGCGTCGCTGGGCACGAGTCCCTCCCGTTCTCCCCCGATCTCGATCCCCGTCCGCCCCCCCAGGCCGAGCTGCAGCGCCATCTGGCGGATCGGCTCCAGCCCCAGGGTTACGCCCAGATGGCAGAAATAGGGATTGCACGACTGCTCCAGCGCCTCGCGCATCGCGATTTCCCCGTGTCCGTGCGACCAGCAGCGCAGCCGCATCCGTCCGAGTTCGAAGGCGCCGGTGCATTCGTACCGTGTTTCCGGCGGCATCCCCTGCACCAGGCCGGCCAGCGCGACGACCGGCTTGAAGATGCTCCCCGGCGGATAGGTGCCGGAGACGGCCCGGTTCAGGAGCGGCAGGTCGCGGTCGCCGCGCAGACGGTTCCAGGCGGCCCGGGGAATGGAGGGACTCATCCCGTTGGGGTCGAAAGCCGGCTGGCTGGTCATCGCCAGCACCTCGCCGTTGCGGGGATCGAGGACGACGCCCGCCGCGCGGCGGCCGGCCAGCAGCCGTTCGAGCAGTTGCTGCAGCGGCATGTCGAGGGTCAGAACCACATCCTCCCCGGCGATGGCCGCCCGGTTCGTCGTGCTGTGCTTGTAGCCGGTCACCGTGACGGTGATCAACTGCCCGCCCGGCGTCCCGGCGAGGCGTGCGTCGAGGGTCTGTTCGAGTCCCGCGCGGCCCCGCATGCCCATGATGTCGTAGTGGAACACCTCGTTCGTCATGACCGGCCGGTCCCGCCCGACGTAGCCCAGCACATGTGCCGCCAGCGTCCCCCACGGATAGAACCGCTCGGCCTGGACATGAATGTCAAAACCGGGGGTCTGTCCGAGCGTCTCGGAGAAGCGCGCCAACGCGCGCATATCGATGCCCTGCCAGGCCAGCAGGGGCAGCGGCAGACGCTTGCGCACATGCTGCTCGATATCGTCGCGCGTAATCTGCCGGGGCAGGCCGATCCTGGCCGCCAGGCGGTCGACCTCCCTGTCGACGGCATCGATTGTATGCGCCCAGCGGCCCGGACGCCGGAGCTCCTCGATGTAGACGGCGATACAGTAACTCGGCCGGTTGTCGGCCAGGCAGGTGCCGTTCCGGTCGAAAATCCGCCCCCGCGGCGCCGGCAGAAGCACGCGCCGAATGCTCTGCCGCCGTTGCTCGCCGGCGAAGAGGCGCGACTGCGTGACCTGCAGGCGGTGCAGCCGGAACGCCAGCAGGAACAATCCGGCCAGCATGGCCAGCGCCAGAATGGCCAACCGCCAGCGGAATCCCGTGTTCAGGTCATCCGTCACGGGATTCGACCTCTTTCCGTGGAACAATGTTGCCCGCCAGCAAATCCAGGCGCCGTCCCAAACCCCAGATCAGCCCGGCGGCCAGGGCGCCGGTCGGTGCCAACAGCAGCACGGCACCCGCCAGCGACCACGCGCCCACCCCCCGATAGCCGTGACGAACCAGGGCGAGCAACTGGACGGGAACCAGCAGCGCCGCGCCAAGCCCCCCCAGCGCGGCCGCCATCCCCCACGAGGCCTCGGGGAGGACTTGACGGCCCGCGGCAACCAGCAGCGCGAGCACGCCCAGGACGATCGGCGTCGTGCCGGTCGGCACGCCTCCGGAACCGTCGGTGAGAATGCCGGCCCAGCAGGCGGCCAGAAGGGCGATCACGAGTGGACGGCTCAGCGCGTAATAGCTGGCGACGCCGACCAGCAGGGGGAATTTCAGAAACGTGCCGGGAACCGGCGGCAGCAACGTTTGCGCGGCCGCCGCGCCCAGCAGCAACATCACCATGACCGGTGCGTCCATTCTCATGGGCCGGCTCCCGCATGCGTCAGCACATAGACCTGCGCGAGGGAGCTCAAGTCGGCCGCCGGCATGACCTCCCCGATCCGGTAGAGGCCGTTTTCGTCGATGTCGCTCCGCAGGAGATAGCCGACCAGCAGACCGGCGGGAATGCCGCCCCCCAGCCCCGAGGTCACCACCCGTGTACGCGGCGGCGGCACCACGTCACGCTCGAGGTAACGGAGGCGCAGCGGCTCGATGACATGCAGCAGGACTGGCAGCCCATCGTGGTCCGCGCGCCGGCCCGCCCCCTGCAGAATGCCCCGCACCACGCCCACCTCGGGCGAGACGGGGTCGAGTTGGCAGGCCAGGCGGCTGTTGGCGTCGGTCAGCAGCAGGACGTCGGCCGACGACTGGTCGAGGGAGACGATGCGCCCGACCAGACCGTCCACCGCCAGGACGGCGTCGCCCGGCGCGACGCCGTCGGCGCGGCCGCGGTTGATGCGGATCTGGCGCCACCATCCCGTCGTGCCGCCCGCGGAAAGAACCCAGGCCGGCAGCAGACTTCCCGGCGACCGTGCCGGGAGCGCGAACGGGCGGCGCAGGGCGGCATTCTCCTGCGCGACCGTCTCGAGCAGGGCGGCTTCGAGACGCAACCGCTCGACTTCGGCCTCGAGCAGGGCGTTGCGCCGCTCGACGGCCGACGCCCGCCACAGGCGCACGGCAGGACGCCAGAGCCGGGCCTGGAACCAGGCGACACCGTTTTCAAAAGAAAAGATTCCCTCGCGGGCGGCCTGGTGCAGCCAGACGCGCGGCCAGTTCAAGACCAGCAGCGCGATCGTCAGCAGCAGGGCCCCCCCCCATGCTCTTGTCACTCTAGCCATCCGACTCCATCAGGCCGGCCGAACCGGCCCGCCACTGGAGGAGGCGGAAGTCATCAGTCAGTCAGGCTCGTCTCGATGTCGTCTTGGCGATCAGGTTCAATTCGCTGAGCACCACACCGGTGCCCTCGGCCACCGCGCTGAGCGCATCGTCCGCCCGGTGCACGGGCAGCCCCGTCTGCTCGGCAACCAGCCGGTCCAGCCCGGAAAGGAGCGAACTGCCCCCCGCCAGCACCATGCCGCGGTCGACCAGGTCGGCCGACAGCTCGGGCGGGCATTTCTCCAGGGTGATCCGGATGGCATCGACGATCGACGAGATCGGCTCCTGCAGCGCTTCGCGAATTTCCTCGGAGGTGACCGTCAAGGTCTTGGGAAGGCCGGCGACCAGGTCGCGCCCTTTCACCTCCATCGTCTTCTCCTCCGCCAAGGGATAGGCCGACCCCAGCCTGATCTTGATTTCTTCCGCCGTCCGCTCTCCAATCATTAAGTTGTACACGCGCCGCATGTACTGCACAATGCATTCGTCCATGGCATCGCCGCCGACCCGGACACTCCGCGCGTAGACGATCCCGGCCAGCGAGATCACGGCGACCTCGCAGGTGCCGCCGCCGATATCGACAATCATGTTGCCCGCCGGTTCCTGCACAGGCAGGCCGAC
>JAAYZJ010000489.1 GCA_012514915.1 Lentisphaerota bacterium
CACCGGCAGCGCGGTTTTCTCGGCCAGCGCGATGATGCGCCGGCAGCCCTTGACCGTCGTCGCGAGCGGTTTGTCGATCAGCACGGGCACGCCACCCTCGAGCGCCTCAAGGGCATGCTGCTCGTGGAAGAAGTCGGGCGTGGTGATCACGATGGCGTCGAGCCCGGCGTCGCGGACCATCTCGGGAACCGTGGCGAACAAGCGGGGCTGGATCTTGAGGATCTCGGCCGCCTTCTCGCGGCGGATGGCGTTGGTGTCGCAAAGGGCGACCACCTCGGCGTCGTCCCGGGCACCGATCATCCTGCCGAAGGCGTGCGTGCCGCGCGAGCCCGCGCCCGCGATCCCGAACCGGAGTTTCTGTGTCTTCATGCTGTTCCTCGTGTGAAGCCGGGCGATACGCGCCGGCCGGGTGCGTCTATAAAGCCCATGGGCCGGCTGGCGCGCGGCCGCGGGCGATCCATTTGCCATCGGTGAAATCGGGGAAGGGGACCGGCTGGCCCCCGCAGGCGATCGATTGCTCGGAGAGGCAGGTGACGCTCATCCAGGCGGCCACGTCGTAGGCGTCGATCGGGGTTTCTGCACGGTCGCGCACGGCGTCGATGAACGCGCGCAGCGCGAGGCTGTCGATCCCGCCATGTCCGCCGAGCTGCTTCTGACGACGATAGGTCTGCCAGATGGGGTGGTCGTAGGTTTCGTAGAACGATTCGACCGGCTCCCACTTGTGCGTCGTGTAGGGGTTGCCCGCGACGTCGATCTCCTGGATGCTGGGGCTCATGCCGTCGATGTAGATGCCGTTGGCATCCTCGAGCCAGATGCCGCGCGTCCCCTGCACGCGGCCGTTGCGCGAGTAGGGGCGCGGCAGGGCGATGCCGTGCGTCAGCGTGATGGTCTCGCCGTTGGCGCAGGTGATCACCGTGGTGACG
This sequence comes from Lentisphaerota bacterium, assembly GCA_012514915.1. Lineage (GTDB taxonomy): Bacteria > Verrucomicrobiota > Kiritimatiellia > RFP12 > JAAYLN01 > JAAYLN01. The sequence goes on from JAAYZJ010000489.1 coordinate 924, forward strand.
ATGTCGCCCATGTTGAAGGCGATCTCGCCGAACGGCGTACCCGCCCCGTAGTGCTTCCGGGCGGCCAGTTGCATGCCCCGCGCTTTCGAGGCCGTCGAGGTCAGCTTGAGGAAGCGGTTGCCGCGGTTGATGTCGAGAATCTTCGCGATGGGGCCGAGCTGGTGCGTCGGATAGATGTCGCCGTTGCGGAACCGGTTATGGATCGAGCGTTCGTAACCCGCCTCGACCATGCAGGCGAACTCGCGCAAGTCGTGCTCGTAGCCGCCCTCGCAGTGGATCAGTTCGCCGAAGAGGCCCTGGCGCACCAGGTTCATGACCATGAGCTCGTTGCGCGCGTAGCAGCAGTTCTCGAGCATCATGCAGGAGACGCCGGTGGCTTCCGAGGCGCGCACGAGCCGCCACAGCTCCTCCGTCGAGGAGGCGCCGCCGACCTCGATCGCGGCGTACTTGCCGGCCAGCAGCGCGTCCGTGGCGATGGGCAGGTGCGAATTCCAGGAGGTCGGCACCAGCACGGCATCGACGGCGCGCTGCTCCAGCAGCCGCCGGTAGTCGCGGAACACCGCCGGCGCGGGTTTGCCCTGCCGCTCGAGAATGCCCAGGATCTTGGCGACGGCGGCCTCGCGCACATCGCAGACGGCCACGGTCTCGGCCCCCTCGATGCCGGCGAGCGAGGCCAGGAGGACCTCGGTGCGCACGCCCAGCCCGATGATACCGAGGCGCACCGGCGCAAGACGCGGGCGGCGACGCGGGCGGGCGGCGGATACGGGGCGGCGCGAGGCGGAAGCGGAGGTTCTCCGGTTGGTCATGTCAGAGATCCTTGAACACGTCCGCGATGTCGCGGCCGCGGCGGTAGGGCGGGGGGGAGATAATGACGCGGTCATCGGGCGGAGCGGCCCCGTACCCGCCGAAGAAGCCGCCCCCCATCCCCGCCTCGGCCTGCACCATCCGGTATTCGATGCCGGCCGACTGGTAGATGAAGAGCGCAATCAGGAGCAGGAAGAAGTTGAAGCCGTGGAACACGGCCCAGATGCCCATCAGGATGGCCGCGGCGCGGCCGATGCGCGAGGCGTAGAAGGTGGCGCGCAGCCGACCGGTCCGCTGCGCCAGCAGGGCGCGCAGCATCCGGCCGCCGTCCATGG
>JAAYZJ010000490.1 GCA_012514915.1 Lentisphaerota bacterium
CCACATCGGCACCGGCCCCGCTTCCAGCGCGAACCCGTCACCTCCCGCGGTCAGCGGGAAGGAATTGCCCTGGTGATCCGTGCGCCGCGGCGTGCGCCCCGGCTCGGCGGCAAACCGGATGGCGCGTGTGCTGCCGTCCGCCGTCCAGACGGCGTAGACCGGTCCGCGGGGTCCGTCGAACCGGGTCATGTACACGCACATCGAGGCCGTCGGCACGAGCGAGTGGAAGGTCGCCCGGTCGAGCAGCAGGCTCATGGTGCCGTACATGCAGTAGGCGGGCTTCGGGTTCATCTCCGGCGCACGGCGGCAGACGCCCAGCGGTCCGTAGCCCGTGTAGTAGTACCCGCCGCCGACATCCCAGACCTCGCAGGCGCCGATGAACGCCTTCATGCCGTTGGCGAAGCCGGCCAGGTAGCCCCGCAGATAGCCCATCGCCTGGCGGTCCTCGCTGGCCCGGCTGGGATAGTAGCCCCGCTCGCTGCCCAGATAGAACCCCTCGGTGATGTACATCGGCACTTCACCATACCCGTAGTGCTTGGCCACCTCGCGCAGGTAAAAGAACATCGACATCCGGTCGCCGATAAAGTCCAGGGCCAGACCGTCGAAATAGTGGCGCGGGTAGCCGCGCGACAGAAAGGTCCAGATGAACTGCGGATAGCCGTTGCCGAAGACCAGCGGTTTGTCGGGGTGGTACTTGCGCGCCGTTTCGCTGGCCCGTACGGCGCTCTGCCAGAGGCGGCGGAAGGTCGTCTCCTCGTCGGGCGTCAGCGCCATGGGGTTCCCGTTCTCCAGCAGTTCCGTCGGAAAATAGCTGTAGTGCCGCCCGCTGATCGCCACCTCGGCAAACACGCTCCAGTGACCGTAGTCGGTCTTGTCCTGCATGGACGCGAGCCAGCTTTCGACGGGATCGTCGGGGCCGAAGCCCCGTACGATGTTGTGATAGCCGCGGTAGACGCGCTGCGCGGGGTCGCCATGGTGCGACCAACGGACGCCGATCTTGCGCATCAGATCGATCGAAGGTGCCTCGCCCCCGCCGTAGTGCCCCGAGCCGAACGACCACATGCCGAAGGGCGAGTCGCGGTCGGCCTCGCGCGTGTCGGGCGCCAGCACGGCGTAGGTGGTCTGACGGCGCATCAACGGCTGGCCGGCGGCATCCCCCAGCCGGGCCTCGAAATAATGGATGCCGCGCACGGCGGCTGGCAGCTCGACCGTCTGCGTCGCGACCCCCATCGGCGGCACCTGGTAGGCCTGCTCGACCTGCTGCGTCGCGCCGTAATAGTCGGTCGCCTGGACCACGAGCGCCCCCGTCTGCGCCGCCGCCGTCGTATTGCGCAGGATGCAGTGGAAGCGGGGCACCTGCGGCTCGGTGAAGATATGGCCGATTTCATCGGAGACGACCTTCAGCTCCACCGGCGACTCGACCAGCGTGGCGGCGAAGACATGCAGCCCCTTGTGCCCGGTGTCGGTCATCAAATCGAGATCGAGGTACCGTTCACGCGGATCCCCAAGGAAGTCCTGGAAGGCGCCCGGGTCGAGCGGGACGCGGAGTAGCCAGAGCGGGCGCGTACCGCCGCTGCGGCCGCGCGCAGCCTGGACCGGCAGGCGCGTCGCCTCGATGCAGCCCGGCCGCGGCGCCGCCGTCGTACGCCCCGGCACATGCCCGGTCGCGTCCACATAATGGCAGCGCACCGCCTTGATCATCCGCACCGTCACCGCGTTGGTCGCCGCGGCGCGGCTATCGGCGGCCACGAGGAGCCGCATCTCGTTGTAGGCCCGCCGCGGCACCCGGAACATGACCCGGCGCCGGTCGCC
>JAAYZJ010000491.1 GCA_012514915.1 Lentisphaerota bacterium
TCGGCCGGGCGCGGGAGGCCCTTGCAGATCACCGTTCCCAGCACCTCGACCTTGAGGTGGGGGATCAGGCCCGAGACCTGTTCGACCACCTTGGTCGCCCAGCCGTAGGAGCCAATGATGGCGGCGTGCCGGGCCTTGGGCCGGATGGCGTTGGCGACGGTGGCGGCGTAGACCACGGCGGGATGCGCGCCGAGGTGGACGGTCGAGGTGCCGATGACGAGGGTGGCGGCGTCGATCAGGGACATGGCCAACTGGCCGAGGTCGGTGACGGTGAGGTTGAACTTCATGGCCGCGACGCCCCGCGCCGCCAGCGCGTCGACCAGGTGGTCGACCATGACCTCGGTGCTGCCGTGCATCGAGACGTAGGGGATGACGACGCGGTTGGCCAGACGGTCGGAGACCCAGTCGCGGTAGGCGTCGAGGATCAGGGCGGGCTGGTCGTAGAGGGGGCCGTGGCTGGGCGCGATGATGTCGAAGGCCATCGCGTCGACCTTCTTCAGGTGCCCCTGGATGGCGCTGCGGAAGGGCATCATGATTTCGGCGTAGTAGCGGGCGGCGGCCAGGCGGATGGCGGGATCGTTGCCGGCGAAGAGGCCGGAGGCCGAGAAGTGCGAGCCGAAGAAGTCGCAGGTGAAGAGGATCCGCTCCTCGGGGAGGAGGGTGATCATCGTCTCGGGCCAGTGAACCCAGGGCGTGTAGGTGAACTGCAGCGAGCGGTCGCCCAGCGAGACGGTCTCGCCGTCGGCGACGACGCGGATGCGTTCCGGGTCGAGGTGCAGGTGGTCGACCAGCATGGGCTTGGCCTTGGCGGAGCAGAGGACGACGGCCCGCGGGTAGCGCGCGAGCACCAGCGGGATGGTGCCGGCATGGTCCTGCTCGACGTGCTGGCAGACGAGGTAGTCGAGCGAGGGGACGTCCTGCAGGGGGGTCATCAGGTGGTCCCGCATGGCGGGGTCGACGGCGTCGATCAGGGCCGTCTTCTCCGAGCCGCGGACCAGGTAGGCGTTGTAGCTGGTGCCCTCGGGGAGCGGGATCAGGTCATCGAACAGGCGGCGGTTCCAATCAACGGCGCCCACCCAGTCGACACGTTCGGTAATCTTCTTGGCCAGCATGTTGCTCCTCCAGTGCGCCGGGTCGCGGGGGTTGCCGGACAACCGGCGTCGATCCGCCCGGGCGGTTGCCGCGGATCAGGTTTTGTGGCGGTAGGTGATCCGACCCTTGGTCAGATCATAGGGCGAGATTTCCAGGGTGACCTTGTCGCCCGAGGTAATCTTGATGAAATGCTTGCGCATGCGTCCCGAGACGTGCGCCAGCACCTCGTGCCCGTTGTCGAGTTTCACGCGGTACATGGTCGCGGGAAGCACCTTGACGACAGTGCCCATGACCTCTATGGAATCATCGCTCGGCATGTAAAACAATCCTGTGGTTTGACAAACATTCAACAGTTTAGCGCGAAAGACCCGCGACTGACAAGCCCATTTCCGCATTTTGACTTGCCCTCCGCGCCTCCGGGCGATATTATCGTCGCTCGTTTGGCCCGCTGCACGGATGACCCGGGCGCTCGGCCGGACAGGAGACCCCTCAATGATCGTCACCACTGCCGAACTTTTCAAGCACGCCTACGGCCACTACGCCATCGGCGCCTACAACATCAACAATCTCGAGCAGACCATGGGGTTGTTCAAGGGCAATGTCGAAAGCAAGGCGCCCTTCATCGTGCAGCTCTCCAAGGGAGCCCGCTCCTACACCCACAAGCTCATGCTCGAGAGCATGATGCAGACGGCCGACAAGATCTTCCCCGACGCCGTTTTCGCCGTCCATCTGGACCACGGCGACGAAGAAACCTGCATGGACTGCATCGCCTCGGGGGTCTACA
>JAAYZJ010000492.1 GCA_012514915.1 Lentisphaerota bacterium
GGGCCGGAGGAGCGGCGCTTCCTGGTCCAGGTATCCGGCTGCCGGTACGCCTTCGACCGGCGCCGGCCCATCGGCCGGCGGGTCGTCTCGAGCGACATTGTGCCTGATCGCGTCTACACGGTGGCCGCCAAAGGATTCGACGTGAGCCGCGACGACACCCTGCACCTCGGCGACCTGCAGGACCGCCTGGGCTATCGGACGCTCGAAACCAACCTCCTCTCCGCCGTCTGGCGCTACGTGGCCACCCATCAGGGGCGCATCGCGGCCCGGCTGGAAAGCCGCATCGTGGAGCAAACACAGTGAACACACCGAAAACACCCGTCACCTTCGATGACCTGTTTGACATCCGCGCCGGCGCGCCGGACATGACCATGGGCCTCTCGCCGACCAGGATCGAGCGGATTGACGATGCCGGTCGCTGGCAACGCAAGGCGGCCGCCCTGCGTGAGTTGTTTGTGCAGACCCTCGGCGTCGAGCCACCGCTCGACTGCGAACTCGCCCCGGAGGTGCATGACGAGGTGGATTGCGGTAGCTACCGCAAACGACGCGTCTCGTACCAGGTTGAACCCGGCGAGCGGGTTACGGCCTGGTTGCTGCTGCCAAAGCCGTGCCCCGGGAAACGTCCTGCCATGATCTGCATTCATCCCACAACCGCGTTGGGCAAGGAGCAGACGATCGGCAACGAGGCGACGCCGAATGGGCAGGATCGCGCCTACGCTCTCCACCTGGTCGAGCGTGGTTACGTGACGCTGGCCTACGACCTGCTGAGCGCCGGCGAGCGCTGTTACCCCGGCTGCCGCGCGTTCGATACCGCCCCGTTCTACGTCAAGCATCCCGCCTGGTCCGCTCGCGGTAAGGATATCTGGGATTTTCGGCGCGCCATCGATTTCCTTCAGGCCGTCCCGGAGGTCGATGCCGACCGGATCGGCAGCATCGGCCACTCCCAGGGCGGCGGCATCACGATCGACGCCATGGGGCTCGACGAGCGGATCAAGGTTGGCGTCTCGAGTTGTGGCCAATGGCCGGCAAGGCTTTCCAAGAACCCCTTCCATCATGCCCGTACCGGTTGGTGGGTGGGGCGCCCGTTGCTGCGTCCCTACTGCTGGACGGGCAAGCCGTTCCCGGTCGACCTGCATGAGCTGCTGGCCATGATCGCGCCGCGGCCAATCATGGCGATCACCGCCCTGAACGACGGCGGCTACGGCCTCGACGAGGTGGAGGCCCTGCGTCCGGCCTGGTCCAACCTGGCCGGGAATGTCGCCGCCGTCTATGCGCTGATGGGTGCCGAAGATCATTTCCAGAGCCTGCTTCACACCCTTGGCCACGGCTTTCTGAGGGAACAGCGGGACGCGGCGTACGCGTTCTTGGATGCCCACCTGAAACCCAAGGCATAAGGCCCATCACCGAAGGAGACGATCCATGTTCATCGATGCCCATCTGCACACGGTGCTTTGGAAGGGGTTGCCGCGGAGCGCCGGCGGCGCCACGTTTGCCACGCCCGAGGAGTTGATTGCCATGATGGACCGCACCGGGGTGGACAAGGGGATTCTGCTCCCCTCCGTCAGCCCTGAATGCAGTTTCCAGCGGGTGAGCTGCGAGGAGATCCTCGAGGTGGTCGCGCGGTATCCCGACCGCTTCTACGCCTTCTGCAACGTCGATCCGCGCGCCGGCAGCAACGCACCTGACGCCGATCTGTCGCACCATCTCCAGTATTACCGGTCGCGCGGCTGCCTCGGGGTGGGGGAGGTGACCGCCAACCTGGATATCGGCGACCCGCTGGTGCAGAACCTCTTCCGGCACTGCGAGCGGAACGGGATGCCGTTGCTGTTCCACCTGGCGCCGCACCGCTACCACTGTTACGGACTGATCGACGCGATCGGGCTGCCGGGGCTGGAAGCCGCGTTGCAGGCGTTTCCCAAACTGACCTTCATCGGCCACTCGCAGCCCTTCTGGGCCGAGATCAGCGCCGACGTGACCCTGAACAACCGTAACACCTACCCCACGGGGCCGGTGGTGCCCGGCGGCGTCGTGCCGCGCCTGATGGCGACCTATCCGAACCTCTACTGCGGCTGGGACGCCGGCAGCGGGTACAATGCGCTGACTCGCGATCCGGTCTTCGGCTGGGCCTTCATGGAGCGGTTCGGTGACCGCATCCTCTTCGGCACCGACATCTGCGCCCCGACCAACGACCACCGGCACGCCGAATACCTGCGCCGGTCGCTCGCCGACGGCAAGCTGTCGACGGCGACGTTCGAGAAGATCAGTTGGCGCAACGCCAATCGCCTGTTCGGGCTTGGATTATGACTGACATGGACAAGACGGTAATCGGTGTGCGCAAGGAGTGGTATGCGCCGGCGCGCAACGAACGGACGAGCAAGAAAGGCCGTGGCCATGCTCATTGATGTCCACGGCCATATCGGCCGCGTCCTGCCGGACCGGCGGGAGTTCATCGATGCCGCGAACCTGATCGCCAAGATGGACGCCTGGGGCATTGAACGCACCTGCGTCCTCGCCTTGAGCGAGCATCCCGAGGGCGCGTACCTCGAATGCGACACCGAGGATGTTCTGGCCGCCTGCGCCCGGCATCCCGGCCGTCTCATCCCCTTCTGCCTGATCGATCCGCGCCATGGCAACCGGCCCGACATGGACTTCCGTGACTTGCTGGAGGAGTACACCGCCCGCGGTTGCAAAGGCATCGGCGAACTGCTCCCCAAGCTGGCGTTCGACGACCCGCGCTGCCTGAACCTCTACCGGCAGGCGGGGGCGTTCGGGCTGCCGGTGCTCTTCGACATGATGGATGGATCCTGGCACTACGGGCTGAACGACGACCCCGGCCTGCCGAAGCTCGAACACGCGCTGCAAGTCTGCCCGGAGACCGTCTTCATCGGGCATGGGCCGACGTTCTGGGCGGAGATTTCCGCCGACGTTCCGGTGGGGCAACGCGCCGGCTACCCGGCCGGTCCCATCGTCCGCGGCGGCGCGGTGCCCCGGCTGATGCGGCAGTATCCGCATCTGTGGGCCGACACCTCGGCGACCAGCGGCAACAACGCCCTGACGCGCGATCCGGCCTTCGCCCTGGAGTTCCTCGACGAGTTCCAGAACCAGGTGATGTTCGGCACCGATTCGTGCCGGCGCAGCGATGTCGAGCGCCTCTGGCCGACCGTCGCCACCATCCGCGACCTGCGGGCCAACGGGAAGCTCCCTGCCGAGTCCCTCGAGAAGATCGAATGGCGCAACGTGGCCCGCCTGCTCAAGCTGGGAATGCCCGGATAGCCGCAACTGGCCGGGACAGAGCCCGACCCTCCAGAGCCGCGGGAACCGCGGGTTATCATGGCTGGAGGGACGCCCTCCGTGTCGTCCGCTTGGGTTCTGCAAAAGCCTCATGGTGCGGTTGAGACGCGTCTGCCCCGGGCTGTCGCCCCTTCGGGCTGTCGCATGTGTGTCGAATGTGTGCTCGACACGACAGGAAGCGTTGCCTATCCTATAACACGCCCATGGAACGCATCAACGAAACCCTCAATCAACGCAATCCCTCCTTCGACAACACGCTGCGGCCGACGACGTTTGCCGATTTCACTGGGCAGCAGAAGGTCCGGGATCGCCTCGAACTGGCTGTCGAGGCGGCACGGCAGCGCAAGGAGTCGCTCGACCATGTGCTGCTGCTCGGGCCGCCCGGGCTGGGCAAGACGACGCTGGCCTTCATCCTGGGCCAGGCCATGGGGGTGAACGTCAAGACGACGTCGGGCCCCGTCATCGACAAGCCGGGCGATCTGGCCGGGTTGCTGACGAGCCTCCAGGCGGGCGACATCATCTTCATCGACGAGATCCACCGCATGCAGCGCTCGGTCGAGGAATACCTCTATTCCGCGATGGAGGATTTCGTCATCGACATCATGATCGACCAGGGGCCGAACGCCCGCTCGATCCGCCTCGACCTGCCGCGCTTCACGCTGGTGGGCGCGACGACCCGCAGCGGATTGATCTCGGCGCCCATGCGGTCGCGCTTCGGTCTTTCCAACCGTCTCGACTACTATCTCACCCCCGACCTCGCCCGCATTGTCAAGCGGTCGGCCGACAAGCTGGGCGTCAGCATCGACGAGGACGGCGCGCATGAGATCGCGGCCCGTGCCCGCGGCACCCCGCGCATCGCCAACAATCTGCTGCGGCGCGTGCGCGACTTCGCCCAGGTGCGCGCCGGCAACCACATCACGCGCGCCGTCGCCGGCGAGGCGCTGGCCCTGCTCGAAATCGACCCCTATGGCCTCGACGAGATGGACAAGCGCCTGCTGGAGACACTCCTGTTCAAATTCGGCGGCGGGCCGGTCGGCATCAGCACGCTGGCCGTGGCCGTCAGCGAGGAGCCGGAGACAATCGAGGAGGTCTACGAGCCCTATCTGATCCAGGAGGGCTATATCCAGCGGACGCCGCGCGGACGCGTGGCGACCCCGCTCTGCCGCGAGCGGATGCGCGTCGGGGAACCGGCCGCGCCGGCGCCGCTCCAGGTGGAATTGGAGCTGTAGCACCATGCACGCCATCCTCTCCAGGCTGAGGCACCGCAAAGTGCGCTCGCGGATACAGCAGGCGGCGCGGCCGAGCCGCGCCCCGGGGCTCCGCGACAGCGATGCCCTCCGCTACGCGATCGCCGCCCTCGCCTGGGTCATCGGCCTCTGGCTCGTGGCGCCGGCGGGCCTGGCCGACTGGCGCGCGCTGGCGGCCCGGGGCGTCGCGCTGCTCATCATCGGCTTCGGTGGACAGATGCTCCTGCGGGTCAAGGAGGCACAGGAGCCGCGGCCGCGGGGAACCTGGCTGCTGCTGCTCGTCATGTTGCTGCTGGCCATGGCGGACGTGCGGCTGGCCCGGTGGGGGCTGGTCCACCTCCTGCCGCTCGACAGCGCGCGCTTCGACCCGCTCTACGTGGCGCCGCACGCCTTCGTACCGCTGCTGGTCGCCATGCTGTACGGCGGCCAGACAGCCCTGGTCGTCGGCCTGACCGCCGGGGTGGCCGTGGCGCTGGCCGCGGGATTCGATCTGGCGGTGTTTCTCCTTTCGTTGAGCGCGACGGCCGTGGCGGCGTACGAGGCGCCGGCCCTGCGCTACCGCAGCCAAATCGCCCGGACGCTGGGGCGCATTGCCCTGTGGCAGACGCCGATTGTCCTCGTCATGACCCTGATGAATCCGGATGGCACCGATCTGCGCACCGTGGGGATCCGGATCGGCGCACTGGTGCTGTGGCTCGCGGTTTCAGGGGTGCTGGTCATGCTCGCCCTGCCGCCGGCCGAACGGCTGACGCAGCGGATCAGCGACTACAGTCTGAACGGGTTTGCCGATCTCGGGCAGCCTCTACTGCGCCGCATGGCGCTGGAAGCGCCGGGCACCTATCATCATTCGATGATGGTCGCCGATCTCGCCCAGGCGGCGGCGGAACGCATCGGCGGCCACGGCCTGTTGGCACGCGTGGGGGCCTACTTCCACGACATCGGCAAGCTCGGCAGGCCCCGGTTCTACATGGAGAACCAGATGCAGGGGGGCAATCCCCACGACGCCCTGCCGCCCAACATCAGCCGCATGATCATCGTCAACCACGTGAAGGAGGGGTTGGTGCTGGCTCGCCTGCATCATCTGCCCGATGTGATCGCGCGGTTCATCGGCGTGCACCACGGCACCAGCGTGATCCGCTGGTTCCACCACAAGGCCGTGAGCCAGGCGGGAGCCAGCGCCGGGGACGGCGGCATGGGCGTCGCCGACGAGAGCCACTACCGCTATGCCGGGCCGCTTCCGGTCAGCCGCGAGGAGACGATCGTCGCACTGGCCGACTCGGTCGAGGCGGCGGCCCGGACGCTGCCCCGCGTGACGCCCGGCCACCTGGAGAATCTGGTCAACGCCATCTTCAAGGCCAAGTGGAGCGACGGCCAACTCGACGCCAGCCTGCTGTCGAACGCCGAGCTGGCCCGCGTGCGCGCCTCCTTTGTGTTCACCCTGACGCACCTTCTGCATGCGCGTCTAGCCTATCCTTCCCATGAACAGAATCCGAATCCACCATCGGCAGCGGCAGCATCCGGTTGATGCCGCCGCGCTGCGCGTGCTCGCCCGGGCCCTGCTGCAATGCGCGGCCCGCCTCGAGGCGTCCTGCGCCGGGCTGACGGTGGATCTCGTGCTGGTGGACGATGCCGCCTGCGCGCCGATCAACCGGGCGGCCGTCGGACACGAGGGGCCGACCGACGTCATCACGCTGCGCTACGCGGCGATCCCCGGTGACACGGACGGCGAGACGGCCGAGATCATTCTGAATGCGGCATGCGCCTGGCGCCAGGGCGGCGACCGTGCCGGAGCCGACCGTGAACTGGCGCTCTACCTGGCGCACGCCTGCGACCATCTCTGCGGATTCGACGACCAAACACCGTCGGCGCGGCGCGCGATGCGGCGCCGCGAGTGGCGCTGGCTCGCCCGGACGGGCGTTCCGGCGCTGTTTACCGAGGAAGACGGGGCGCGCCGCGCGCGCCGAGCCACCCCGCGCGGCTGACGCGGCCGGCGGCGTTCACGGATCAGCCCTCGTCGCGGAACACAACGCCGCGCTGGCCCGCCTCGATGCTGCCTATCACCACCGGCGCCGCCCGCTGCTGCCGCAGGATCTCCATGGCGGCGCCGGCCTGGCGGCGGGCCACGATGATCACGTACCCGATGCCCATGTTGAACACGCGGTACATCTCGTCGTGCTCGACCTTGCCCTGGCGCTCGATGAACGTGAAAAGTGTCGGCGGCGTCCAGCTGCGGCGGTCGATCACGGCCAGCGTGTCGTCCGGCAGCACGCGGGGAATGTTGTCGACGAAACCGCCCCCCGTGATGTGTGCCATGCCATGGATCGGCACCGTCCCCAGCAACGCGTTGACCGGCTTCAAAAAGCTCCGGTGCACGGCCAGCAATCCCTCTTCGACCGTCTCGCGTGTGCCCGGAATATGGTCATTCAAGGTGAGCCCGCACTGGTCGAAAATCACCCGGCGCGCCAGGGAGTAGCCGTTGGTTTGCAGACCACCCGAGGGGAGGCCGATGATCGCGTCGCCGGGACGGATCTTCGCGCCGGTGATCAGCTTGCGCTTCTCCACCGCCCCGACGATCGTGCCGACGAGGTCGTACTCCCCCGCGGGATACAGGCCGGGCAGTTCGGCGGTCTCGCCCCCCAGCAGGGCGCAGTTGTTCGCCTTGCACGCCTTGCAGAGGCCCGCCACGACCGCTTGGAAAATCGCGGCGTCGAACCGCGAGGCCCCGAGGTAGTCCATGAAGAACAGGGGCTGCGCGCCCTGCACGAGGATGTCGTTGACACAGTGGTTGACGAGATCCTGGCCTACCGTGTCGTGCCGCTTGGCAAGGACGGCGACCTTCAGCTTGGTGCCGACGCCGTCGGTGCTCGCCACCAGCAGGTGGTCCTTCCCCGGCGAGGAGAAGAGCCCGCCAAAGCTGCCGATCGCCCCGACGGAACCGGCGGTGGCCGTCCCGGCGACCATTTTCTTGATCGATTGGATGCCCGACATCTTCGAATCGATGTCGACACCCGCCGCGGCATAGGCGGAAATGGGTGAGATCGAAGAAAGGGTGCCTGCCGGCTCGGTCATCATGGTTCGCCTCCTCGTTTGGTGGGCCGCGGTTGAATCCCGTCGGGGCTGCGGCCGCCCGTTCGTTCTACTGCTCGAAATGAAGGGTCACATCGTCCCGGAAGAGCAACTTGTCGTGGCGCACGTCGCTGCGCGTGGGGGTGGCGCCTGGCCACTGGACAAAGGTCTGCACGGCGTTGTACGGGACTTTGAACGTGACCGGTGTGCTGCCGCGGTACTTCCAGCGGTAGGCGGGCCGCCCGCTGCCGCGGCAATAGACGGACGCTCCCGGGGGCGTCGACGTGACGGTAACCGGGGTGGCGCAGCCCGCCAGCAGGCCCAGGGCCAGCAGGGCGGCAACTCCGCGCGGGAAAGAATGCGATGCGTTCATGGTTTACGTCCAATCTGTTTAGGAGTCATCATATAGCAAATAGCGGGCCATCAGGCGACCAAAAAAAGGGCCACCCCCCTCTCAAAACCGTCCGCGCGCCACGTCGCGGATGGGCCGGCCGCCCAGTTCGAGATCCTCGATCACCGCCAGCCCGCGCCAGACGCGCACCACCACCACACCCTCCTGCCGGCCGCGCCGACTGGCTTCGAGATAGGCCTTTTCGGCCTCGGGCGCCAGCTTTTCATCCATGTAGAAGCGGTCGAAGGGCCGCGCATAGCGCACGTGGTAGTTGCCGGTCGGCACAGTTCCGGCGCCCGGAGATCGTCCCCGCCGCGCGGCGCCGTTGGTGGAGGCGGGATGCTGGCGGTACTCCGGCCAGCAGGACACGACGCGCGTCCGGATGCAGACCGCCTCCGCATCGGGACGCGGCACCAGACGCTCGATCACGCTCAAGCCGTTCGTCCCCTCGCCGACGACGGCATAAATGCGCGCGCCGCGCGCGTACTCGCGATCACAAAGGGCGCTGTTCGACTCCGCGCTGCCCAGCGCCACGTAGCGGCCGCGGAAAGCGTCGTAGGGATCGACCGGCGCCGTGAGGAAACGGCAGACCCTGCCGCGGCGCAATGTCAGTTCGCGGCGGATGATCATGTGCCCCATGACGCCGAACTGGGCCGCCAGCCCGATGAGCGCGATCATCAGCATCAAACGCCGGTTCATGCCGCGCCTCCCTTCTTGCTCATGCGCCGCGACACCGCCATGTTGGCGGCGAGGAACACGCCGCCGCACGCGATGAACGCCACGCCCTTGGCCGCGAATTCGGCATCGCTGCTCAAGAACTTGCCGATGATCACGGCCAGCAGCACCAGCACCCCGAGGTTGATCGTGCCGGGACGGCGCCCAGCCAGGCCTTCTCCCAGCGTGGCCAGCCCCAGCCCCGCCAGATAGAGCGCCATCAGCAGTGCCGGCCATTGATCGTGTCCGCCGGATGCGGCCCAGGCATAGGCGGCGGCCGTCACGACGGGCGCGGCGCCCCATAGCGCCCACGCCGGCAGCAGCGGCACGCCGTGCCAGCGGCGCCGCGGCGCCCTTCGGAAGGCCAGCACCAACAGGAACGCGGCCGCCACCGGCAGCGCGATGGCCAGGCTGAAATCGAAAATCGCCGCCCAGCGATGGTGGTGGAGATCGGCGCGCCAGTGGTTCCATCCGACGTCTTCCCACGGCCACCTGAAGATCAGCAGGACAAGCACCACGGCCAGACCGCCGCCGCCGAGCGTCCGCAGGGGATTGCGCCACCAGCCGCGTGCGTCACGTCCGTATGCCTCTCCCCCCAGCAGCAGGACGCTGAATGCCCCCGTGTAGATGATCATCCAGAGCCCCGGCAGGCTTTTCTCCAGCGTGACGCCGAGAGCCGCCGTGCAACTCATTGCGGCCGCCCACAGCATCCATGTCGAGCGTGTCTCGGCTTCCGGTTCACGGCGCACACTGTCGATCAAGGGCGCGACGAGCTCGGCCAGCGGCCAGTAGAGCAGGCCCACGCCGCCGGACAGTTGCGACATCGACACCCAGGTCAGCAGGCCGACGAAGAACCCCGCGACCGGCGCGAGCGCCCGGGTCGCGTAACACACCGGAATCAGCAGCAGGGTCCAAACCAGCGTGAAGCTCTCGGCATCCTGCGGCAGATGGTAGGTCTGGCCGAGCAACGCCAGCCCCGATCCGACGGCCAATCCCCAGAAGAGCCCGAGCGGCTCCAGGAAGACGCGCGAACGCCATCCGCGCAGGTGTCCAGCCAGAACCAGCGCGGCGCACGCGCCCAGCGGCATGAACGCGATGAGTGCCCGCGCATCCCGCCCGAGGTCGCCCCAGTTGGCGGCCAGAAGCGCAATGATGCCCAAGCCCACCAACAGCGCGCCCAGCGAGCTGAAAATCAACCGTCCCCAGGACGTCGCGCTCGCATCCGCCACCGCATAGCGCGCCCGCAACCGCTCGGTGACCGCCGCGTCCACGACGCCTTCCCGTTCCCAGGCGGCCATTTCGCGCTTCAACCACTGAATCTCACGGAATCCCATGGACATCTCCTTCGTTCAACCGCGGGTGATGATCAGGATGCAGCCGACCGCCGCGGCCAGGGCGAGTCGCTTGCGCGGATTCAACTTTTCGCCGTGGAAGCACACGCCCAGGAGGGTCGTGACGATGAAGCTGAGTTGCGTGACGGGCACCACCACGGAGGCTTCGGCCAGGCTGGTGGCCAGCAGCATGAAATAGACGATGCCGCAGACCAGTGCGCCGCTGGCCACCGCGAACCCCGTCATGCGTCGGGCGGGGAGGATCGGCTCGCGCCGCCACAGGGCAAAAACCGTGCCGCCGATCAGCCAGCACACGCCGCCGATGGCCAGCAACTCGAACTGTGGAATACCGGCGCGACTGGAAACCCGATAGAGAAGACCCATCACCGCCCGCAGGAGGCAGGCCGCGGCCAGGGCGCCCACCGCCAACCGGGGCAGGTGCGGTTCGCGTCTGCCGGTACCGTTGCGCAGCAGCAGCACGGATGTCAGCCCCAGGGCCACGCCGGCCAGTTTCCAGAGCGTCGCCGCTTCGCCCAGCACCGCCACGCCCAGGACCGCGACGATGACCAGGTTCATCCGGTAGATCGTCGCACCCGTGCCGGCCGGCACGTCGCGGAAACTGCCGATGAACAGCAGATTGGCCAGCACGGAGGCCAAGCCGGCACCCAGGGAAACCCACCACGCGTGCCAGGTCGGGCCGCCGTCCAGCATATACATGGCCGCGCCGAACACCGTCGTCCACACCACGCCCACCGCCGCGACAAACCAGCCGAGCGGGTGCTGCCCTTTGTGGATATACTGCTTGAAGACGAAGTCGTTCAACCCCGCTGAAACCAGACTGAACAAGGCGTAGAGAATGCCCAACCGCAGTTCCTCAATTTGACGACAGGCTTCAGCCCGGAAAAGTCCTCACGCAAGCTCGATGATGTAGGTGTCGTAGTCGCCTTGTCCGGGCCACAGGGGGAGCCGCGGGGTCGGGCCCGCGATGCGGACGAGCGGTGGCCGGCGCAGGGCCAGTCCGTTGACGATCTGCCAGAGCGTGGTGTCGCCCCAGTATTGCGGGGGCGTGTCCAGATCCGCGACGGAGCGAAAGAGTCTCCCGGGCGTCGCGGGGCCATCTCCGAGCGCCTGCAGGACGAGCTGTTCGAGACGGCCGAGGCCGGTCTCCGGATCGGGAAACTCCAGGAGGCGGCGTGCGGCGGCGGCAGGCACATGGGGCAGGGGGGCGTCCGTCAGGCTGGCGAGCCGGCGAAGCGCCGTTCCGTCGTGATGCCCGAAGGCGGCGTCGGCCTCGGTGGCGAACCCGATCATCGACGGTGTCACGGGCGCGCGACGCGGATAGTGTTCGGTAAAACGGTCGGGCGACAGTTCGCCCAGTCCGTTGTACCGCGTCAGGCCGGGACAGGCGTCGATGCAGACCAGCGAGACCGATTCGGCGGGCCGGTCGCGGAGGCAGGCCAGCAGATGCACCAGCATGGACTGGTCGAAAAGACAGGCGTCGAACCACAGCACGATCGGTCGGTCCGCCGCCGCGCGCAGCCCGGCGTACTGGTCGCGAAGGGCCTTCAATGCCTTCTGGAAAGAAACACCGCCGCCCGTGTGGTCCTCCAGCATCCGCGCGCGGAGGCACAGCGTCTCTGCGCACGGCCATCCGGGCTCGTGCGTGCCCTCGTAAAGCACGTCGTGCCAGACGTGGATGGTTCCGGGCACCCCCGCCGCGCGCAGGTTGGCGGCGGCGCTATCGCCGCTGGTCAGATGATAGGAAAGAGGCGCTTGCATGCCGCCAGCATAGGTCGGAACGGCAGACGACAACAAGCGCAAAATGCGCACGAGGCAGGGTAGGACAGGCATTCCTGCCTGTCCTTGTGTCGATGCGCGTCGGCGTGTCGGCGTGTGGGAGAAGTTGGGAAGTTCTAAAGTTCTAAAGTTCTAAAGTTCTAAAGTTCGGGAGTTGGGTGGGGCGACGTCGTCCCCGCCTAGCCGCAGGGATGGAGTATGTAGACACGCAGAAGTGACAAAAGGGCGCGATGTTTGTGCATCAAGAGGTGGGCTGCATATCGGCTTCTCGCTGCACCTTGATTCGCGCGGGATGTGCGAATGTACGCATCCAGCAGTTGTTCATGCGCGAAACTTTTTGACTGCGCGCGGTTCCGCGCACAGTCAAAAATGGATGTCGGCCAACTGGTGGTTCATGCGCATGATACA
>JAAYZJ010000005.1 GCA_012514915.1 Lentisphaerota bacterium
CGGACTCCAGATGGCCTGTGCGCAGGGACGGGACAGCACATAGCCGCCAAAACGCTCCAATTTGCGGCCGTTGCCGCTGTCCAGCAGGTCGTAACCAGGCTCGTTTGTCATGTCAATCGCTTACTCCATACACGCGTCGCGCTTGCCGCCCGGTCGCCGCCGCCACCGCAGCCTCGTCGAGCCCCTTGAGCGCCGCCAGGGCACGGGCGACCCGCGGCAGGTTGGCCGGCTGGTTCAAGCCGGGCGGGGCCGGGGGCGATGCGATGGGAAGACCGCCGCGGGGCAGCATGTCGGGCGCGTCGGTCTCCAGCAGGAGACGGTCGAGCGGAATCGCCGCGGCCGCCGCCTGCACGCGCCGGGCGCCGGGGTTGCAGAGGGCGCCGCCCACCGAGAAAAAAGCCCCCTGAGCCATGAATGTCTGCACGAGCGGCTCGGAGGCCGCGAAGGCGTGCAGAACCAGGCCGGGAAGGCGCGCCGCATAGGGTTGCAGCAGGTCCGCCAGCGCCCCCCAGCACCGCGCGCCATGCACGATGACCGTGCGACGGCGCCGGATGGCCAGCTCCACCTGCGCCGTGAAGACGCGGCGCTGGCGCGGCGGATCGGACGCGCGGCGCAGGCCGTCGATGCCGATCTCGCCGACGGCGGCGCCGGGATGCGCCAGCAGGCAGGCGTCGAGGCGCTCGAGCCAGTCGGCCGGCAGATCGTCGCAGAACCACGGATGGACGCCGAAGGCGGGATGGATGACGACCGGCGACGCGGCGGCGGCCAGCGCGGCGACGCCGTCCCAGTCGGCCGGCGACGTGCCGCAGGCGCACAGGCCGGTGACGCCGGCGGCGGCGGCCGCGCGCAGCACGTCCTCGCGGCAGCCTGCCAGCCGTGCATCCTGCAGATGGGTGTGGGCGTCGAACATGGGACGGCGCTAGCGCTCCATGGAATCGTGCTGCTCCAGCCAGGCCAGCAGTTCCTCGGTCGTGCCGCTGCGGATCAACACCTGCATGGCGGGATCGCCGACGTCGTCGAACAACCGGGCGCCGAGCGCCTCGCGAACCATCATGGCCAGGTCGGCCTCCTGCTTGGCCTCGCGGATGTGCTCCCAGACAATCGTGGCCACCGGGCCGTGGCGCGAAGGGACGGCGCCCATCGTCGAGGCGTCGGAGATGTGCTCGTAGCCGGTGTCCCACTGGTCGCGCCAGGGGTAGTTCAGGGCGAAGAAGGCGACTCCCACGCAGTTGCCCGGCTGCGAAGGCACCGTGCGGATGCCGGGCTGCCGCGCCGTCTTGTCGTACAGGCAGGGGGTCGTGTACCACATCCACGGCTTGGGATGGAAGATCGCCCACTTCTTCGGGTTGCCCCAATGGGGCGCGAAGACATGCTTGGAATAGGGAATCCAGAAGTCACACCAGGGGGCCAGCACCTCGAAGGTCGCCAGTTCCGCCCCCTCGCTGGGGTTGAAGCTGATGCGCGCCCCGGGGGCGTGCTGGCGCAGCGCCCGCGCCACGTCGATATAGGGGCGTAGCGCCTCCTCCGTCGTGCCGCCGGGCTCGTCCTTGATGCCGACGAAATAATCGTCGCGCGCCAGGCCGAGGGCCTGGATGTTGGCGTACCATGCGGGGATGCCGTTGGTCGAGGCGTAGCCCAGGCGCAGCAGGCGGATGCCGCGGCGCTGCATCTCGGCCTTGCTCATCAGCCCGTGCCAGACGTTCATGCCGTGATCGAGAAAGTCCTGTAGGTAGACGTCGCCCTCATGCGGGTTGGTGAACCCGTCAACGAGCACCGGCTGCCGCGGCGCGGGGGCGACCGGCGAGACGCGGATTCGGATCGGAACGGCGTGCTCGCGCCCCGAGGCCTCGCGCAGCACGATACGGCTGGTGTAGTCGCCTGCCGGCACACGGCGCGTGTCGACCGTGACCCAGAGCCCCGCCACGTTGAACGGCGGCACGGTGACACCGGGTCGGCGCAGCAGGAAGAAGGGGTGCCAGTTCTCGCGGCTGGTGCGCGTCTGCGCCTCCTGGCCATCGGGGACGAAGGCGATCACTCGCCAGTTGACGGCGCCTGGGAAGGTGCCGGCCGTGCCACGCAGCGGTTCGATGGCGACCGACAACGGCAGCGGCTGGTCGGTGAGGTTGCGCAGGCCGAGCTGCACGGCGCGGTGTGACTCGCGCGCCATCTCCAGCGAGGTGGACGGCCCGGACGCGGGCACCGGCTCGTCGGGCCAGGAGCGGCCGCGGGTGGCCGCATCGGCCCAGATGTCCAGCGAGAGCGGCACGTAGGGATCGCGGAACACCCAGGCCAGCAGGCTGTCGCCTTCCTTCGCCCCCGCTGCGCGCGCGCGTTCCGCGGCCTGCTCGCGTGTCCAGCGCGGACGAATCGCGCCCTGTGGCACGTGGCCCGGGTCGTCGGTCAGCAAGAGCGTGTGGATGCGCCGGTAGGTGCCGCCCCGGCCCGCGCCGTCGAGCGTGAAATCGACCTGCACGTCGCCGGCCCGGGGGAGCGTGACGGCGCCCATGCGCGTCCAGATGTTCGAGATTTTGCCTTCATGGTGGTAAGTGAACGCCTCCGCTCCGCCGACGGACACCCGCCCGAACCAGGGCGCGGTATAGCTGAGGTTGACCCGGCTCGACCGCACCCAGAGGTGGTAGGTGCCGGGCCGCGGCACCTGGATGCGCGTGGCGACGGTTCCCAGAACCGAGCCATATCCCGCGCTGAGTTCGCCGGGCTTGGCGCGCCAGGAACCGTGCGCGGCGGGCGGAGCGTTGGTTCCCGCGGTGCCATCGGCAAGCAGGCCGTCGATGGCGCTGCCGACGTCGTGCCAGATGGTGAGATGGCGCGGCGGCTCGTGGCTGACATCGGCCATCAGCTCCTGAATCTGGTGCTGCGCCCGCACGGGATTGGCGACGAGATTCCAGGTGTCGTTGAACACCACCTGCCGCTCAGGGGCGCGGTAGTCGGGCTTGGCGGCCTCGTCGTAC
Source organism: Lentisphaerota bacterium (assembly GCA_012514915.1). Lineage (GTDB taxonomy): Bacteria > Verrucomicrobiota > Kiritimatiellia > RFP12 > JAAYLN01 > JAAYLN01. Next base: position 2,970 of record JAAYZJ010000005.1, read on the forward strand.
TCGTGCTGTGCCAGTTCCTCGATTTTCTCGTCCCAGAAGCGACGGCTCACATCGAACAGCCTGGGTTGACGTTCGGCCTCCTCCCAGGCGACCGGCCGCAACTGCCACCAGCGCCACGTCTCGTGGTCGGCGGCCTCCAGCGGCAGACGCAGGTTCCACTGGATGCCCGCCGGCGCCGCGCGGTCGCGCCACAGTTGCCGGACTTCGGCTGAAGGGGGGGCATCCCAAAGCCGCTCGGTGAGGAAGAAGCAGTCGACGCGGCGCCGCAAGTAACTGCCCTTGCCGTGCCACCAGCGGGTCACATGCCCCAGCTTGACCACCAGATCCCCCGCCGGCAGATCGACAAGCAAATCGTGCCAAGCCGGCCCGTTGGTCGCGGGGCGCTGGTCGTAGAACTCATCGGGCTGGACCAGGGGGCCCAGATGTTCCTGATCGGCGCGGTAGATCCGCAGCGAGGTGACGCCTAAGCCATTGGTCCACGCCTGGTAGCCGACCCAGAAGCGGTAGAGCCCGGGGCGTTCGACATGCAGCGGGATCGAGACCGTCGGCCCCTGGTCGCCGGCGCCGCTGGCGAGGTGCCCGTCGGCGGGCCGCCAGCCGTTGCAGGCCTCCTCGGCGAGCCCCTCCGGCTCGACGAGGATGGCGCGCAGCGCCTCGGGGGGCTGAAGAGCCTCGGGCGGAAGCAACTTTTCGGGGGCGAGCCTCTGCCGGCGCACGAAGTCATGAAACGCGCGGATGGCGTCGACCTGGTGGCCGAGATGCCAGAGCGTCATCCCCAGCGAATAGCGGGCACCGAGTGGCTCGTCGACGATGCCGACCGGGACGGATTGCGGCCGCGCCGCGGCATCGGGCGCGGGAGCGGTTCCAGCCGTGTCGGGGGCGGAGACGGGCGAACAGCCGCACAGGCCCAGGAACGCGGCGCCAGTCAGGCCCAGGTGGATGCGATTCGGTTTCATCGGGTGTCTCCTCCATACGGGTGCATTCAGACAAGGGATGCCTGCGGCGCCCGGGCCTGGGCAAGCCAGGTGGCGTCGCCGGCGCGGCGGGCATGGCGGCGGGCTTCGTGCCCTGCCAGGCTCCAGACGACGCCGTGCCACAGGATGACGCCGCCCAGCGGAATCGTGACACGGACGGCGGCACATGGCCAGGACGCGATGCCCACGGCAATGGACCTCATCAGGGCGGTGGCGAGCCAGACGGTCTGGTTGCAGAGGATGTTCAACGGAAGGGAGAGTGAACCGAGCAGCAGGCTCAGGCTGGCGAGGAGCATCACGAGCGACGAGAGCGGCACCACCAGGAGGTTGGCCAGCAGCGAATAGGCGGGGAAGAAGCCAAAATAGTAGGCGCTCAAGGGCGCCGAGACCAGCCAGGCCGCCAGCGAGACGGCGGCCAGATCCGTGAACCGCTCCAGCAGACGGACGCCCAGCGTGCGCAGGCGCGCGCGCCAGGCCGGTGCGCCCAGCTCGCCGCCCAGGCGGTTCATCAGGTCGGCACGCTCGACGAGGCGGTCGATGCCGGCCAGACGCCGCACGAGGCGGGTGGTCGGCCCCGCCATGATGATCAGGCCGAGCACCATCATGTAGGAGAGGACAAAACCCAGATCCAGAATCTGCACCGGGTTGACCAGCAGCAGCAGCACGGCACTGACGGCCAGCGTGGTGAGCGCGTCGGGGCGCCGCCCCAGGAGCGGCGCCAGCAGATAGAGGATCGCCATCAGGCCGGCACGCAGGGCACTGGGCTGCGCACCGGTCGCCACGATGTACAGCGCGAGGATCGGCGCCAGCGGGACGATCCACAGGTGGCGGGGCACGCCCAGCCGGGCGACGGCGAAGGTCAGCAGGGCGGCGATCACGACGACATGGAGCCCCGAGATGGCGAAGATGTGGATGGTGCCCGAGACCCGGAAGGCCTGGCTGAGCGGCCGGGGCATCGCGCGGCGGTAGCCAAGCATCATCGCCTGGATGAGCGCGAGATCGTCGGGATGCGCCTCGATCCCGGCCGCCAGGCGGTCGGCGGCGGTGCGCCGCCGCGTCTCCATCCACTGCCGCCAGCTTGCCGCGGGGGGCGCGAGGTGCCGGGAGGCGCGGGCGCGCGAAATCAGCAGCAGCGGCAGGCCGCCGCCGGCCTCGCCCGATGCCCGGGCGAGGAGCGCGCGCCGCGACCGGTGGAGCGTTCCCTGCATCCGCCACCGCTCGCCCAGCGCGGGCGCGGACGACCCCGGGGCGGCGTGCGCGGGGCCGTACCAGCGCACGGCCACCGCCTGCCGCGGCAGTGGGATCCAGCCATCGCCGACGGCCAGTTCGAGCCGGGAGAGGACGAACCGGCGGCAGATTTCACCTCGCGAAGCCGGCTGGCTGCGAACCGAGCCCACCACCTCGCCGCGCAAAGCGACGCGCTGCCGAAGGTCGGCGGCGGCCTCGAGGTGCGCCCGCGCGGCGTGCATCCGGGCGCCCGGCGCGCCGGCCAGCGCCCAGCCGAGGAGGCCGCAGGCGCACACGCGCAGCGCGAAGCGGAGGCGCGCCGCCGCCGGCAGGAGCGAGACGAGCCCCGCCAGCGCCAGGACGATCCAGGCGCTGGACGCGGTGTCGCCCGTGTGCAGCCCGCCCAGCGTGCCCATCACCAAGGCGATCGAACCGGCCACCGCTGGACGTCGCGCCGTCATTCCGTTCGAATCTGCTTCAGAAAGGCGACGCCGAACCCGCGGTGCAGCCAGAGGAGCGGCAGCAGGACCACGGCGCCGATCAGGGGGAGGATCATCAGCACCAGCCCCAGGCAGCAGGAGCCGACGATGAAGAGCAGCATGGCCAGGGTGGCGGCGCCCAGGAAGAGGGCCAGCACGAGGTAGAAGCGCAGCACGGCGAAGGGATAGTCGCGGCAGAGCACCCAGACGCGGCGCCAGGCGGGCGCGATCCCGTCACGGTGGCAGTAGAGCAGCGGCTCCATGAAATGGAAGCTCAGCGAGCCGACCGTTCCCCAGACGCACAGGAGGAGCGCCAGCGAGCCACCCCAGACGGCGGCCCACGGCAGGGTGACCGCCGCGCCGATGGCGCTCCAGTTGCCGCTGCGCAGCACATCGACCCCGAGCGAGACGACGGCGCCGGCGCTGATCGCGCACAGGGCCACCCAGCCCGCGAAGCCCAGGGAGAGGCGCCACCAGAACAGGGGGAGCGCCGTGTGCGAGGCGACCTGCCAGGCCTGGCGGATCGTGGCCTGGGGATTCTCGATGCGGTGGAGGAACATGAAGCTGCCCCGCGCCCGCAGCCAGCAGAACAGCAGGGCGAACAGCGCGCTCATCACCACGGCCGAGAGCATGGCGGCCGTCAGCAGGGGTTTGGCCAGCAGGCCGGAGACATGGTCGGCCAGCAGGGAGAACGAGAAGGCCGAGTCGGGGTCGGCCGCGAGCCGGGCCTGCAGCGCCTCGGCGTCGACCAGTCCCTGCAGGTTGGGGCCCCTGCCGCCCAGTGTCGCCAGCCAGGCGCAGAAGCCGATGCTGAACCAGCGGGCCAGATCGAAGGGCTGGAACAAGGTGCGGACCATCGAGCGCCAGATGGCGCGGAAGGCGCGGCGGGCGCTGGGACAAGCGGTGGATTCCAGGCGGAGGCCGGGGGCCGGAGGGGCGGCGGCGGGGCGGGCTTCCGGTTCCGGCTCCGGCGCCACGTCGGGCGGCGGCATGGGTGGCGGCGGTGGTGGCGGCGGAGTCGGGAAAAGCCCTTCGACCGAGCCCGCGGGCTGCCAGGAGGCGCCGAAGGGGGCCGCCCAGACCCAGTCGGTCGGCTGCAACTGGCCCCGCCGGATCCGTTCGCGGAGCAGATCCCAGCTCATCGGTCCGATGCGGGCGCCGTTCAACACGCAAAACCACTCCAGATGCTCGAAATCACTCATAAAGGCCAGCCAGAGGTTGATCGGTGATCCAGCAGTAGGTGGGGTGCCCCACGGTCAGATCAAACAGCTCCATGATGTCGCGGTTCGCGAGGCGGATGCAGCCATGCGATGCCGGGCGTCCCAGCAGGTGTTCCTGGTTGGTGCCGTGGAGGTAGATGTAGCGCGAGCGGCTGTCCCGGCCGGCGCCGCGGTTGATGCCCGGTTCGAGTCCGTCCAGCCAGAGGATGCGCGTCAAGACCAGGTCCTCGCCCGCATCGGAGCGCCAGGCTTCGGGCGGCAGCACGTCGCGGGTCGTCTGACGCGACACAAACGCCTGTCCCGGCCGCGCCTGGGCGCCGATCCAGTCGGTGACCCGGTGCCAGCCGGGAGGGGTGCGTTCCGAATCCTGACGCGCACCCAGGCCCCGCTTGCTGGTCGAGACGACATAGCGGCGCGGGGACGCGCCGGCCGCCAGCAGCGCCAACTGCTGGTCGGCAACGGAGACGACGAGCAACCGTCCGCCCCGGGCGAGTCCGCGGGCGTACGCCTCCTCGAGCAGCCGCGGCGTCGACGGAGGAGGCGTCCCCCGGAGTGCCGCGGCGCCCAGAAGCATGGTGCCAAGCAACATTACAACAACCCTTTGGTGGCGCGGAGACGGTCGGAACATGCGGACGGAATCCCGGTGCGGGGGCCCTATTTGCCGTTGGCCGCGCCCGCCACGCCTTCATCGGGCAGCTTGCGGTAGAGGGTGGCCAGGCTGATCTTCAGCGCCTTGGCCGCCTGCTCCTTGTCGCCGTTGACACCCGCCAGCACCTGCTCGAGGTACTCGCGCTCCTTGGTGCGGAGAAACGCCTTGAGCGACTGGTTGCGGTACTTCTCGAACTCGTCGCCCGGGCGCGCCTGCGGCGCGGGAACCGACTGGTTGACGATGCGGGGGGGAAGCACCTCGGGCGTGATATCGTCGCCTTCAAGGAACGCCACCGCGTGCTTGACGGCGTTCTCGAGTTCACGGACATTGCCCGGCCAGCTATAGCCGCACAGGATGTCCATCGCCTCGCGGGAGACGCGGATCTTGCGGGACGGCTCGGTCACCTCGCGCGTGATGAAATGCTGCACGAGCGGGAGAATGTCCTCCTGCCGCTCGCGCAGGGGAGGCAGTTCGATCGGAATGACGGCCAGCCGGTAGTAGAGATCCTCGCGGAAGAGCTTGGCCTCGACCAGCTTCTCCATCTCGGTGTTGGAGGCCGCCAGCAGGCGGACATCCACCGGCGTGCTCGACGAGCCACCCACCGGCCGGACCTCGCGCTCCTGCAGCACGCGCAGAAACTTGCCCTGAACCGTGAGCGGCATGGTCGAAATTTCGTCGAGAAAAAGCGTGCCGCCGCTGGCGGCGACAAACAAGCCTCCATGGTTGGCCGTCGCGCCCGTGAAGGATCCCTTGACGTGCCCGAACATCTCCGACTCGATCAACGCCTCGGGAATCGCCGCGCAGTTGACCGCCACGAACGGTTTCTCCTTGCGCCGGCTGCTTCCGTGGATCGCGCGGGCGATGACCTCTTTGCCGGTTCCGCTCTCGCCGACGATCATCACGGTCGTATCGGTGGGCGCGACCCGCTTGACCATCTCGCAGATGTTGCGCATCGCCGGGCTCTGGGCGACGACGTTGTCGAAACCGTAGCTGGCGGCCAGCGCCAGCTTGAGATGGTCGCGCTCCGAGACCAGGCTGCGGAAAGAGAGGGCGCGGCGGACGGTGATCAGCAGCTCGTCGACCTTGAAGGGCTTGGTAAGGTAATCGAAGGCCCCGCCCTTCATGGCCTCGATGGCCGTGTTGACCGCGCCGTAGGCCGTCAGCAGGATGACGGGGGTGTCGGGCTGCTCGCGCCGCGCGACGCGGAAAACCTGCATGCCGTCGACCGGCGACATGCGGATGTCGGACACGATGAGATCGATCGGTTCCGCACGGATCCGCTCGATGGCGGAGTTCCCGTCACGCTCAGAAATCACCTTCAGCCCCTCGCTCGACAGCAGGCTATGCAGCAGACTGAGAATCCGGGGTTCATCATCGACCAACAATACGGTTGCCATAATGGATCTCACTCGATGCCGGAGGAACCGTCGCCACGTGCCTCCGGTTTTCGCAGAATCGAGAGGATAGTAGGGGATTACGGCGGGAATGGCCAGCCGAAAAATAGGCGTGTGGACAATCGGTCGGCGACCGGGGGTGCGAAGCGGGCGCATCGAGAGGCGGGCAACACGTCAAAGGCTTGTTTCTTCGACGATGGAGCGTCGGAAACGGTCAGTGAAACGGGGTTGCAGCCGCCGCCAGCAGTTCGCGCGTGTAGGGGTGGGCGGGCCGGGCCATGACCTGCTCTGCGGGGCCGCTCTCGACGACCACGCCGCGCCGCATGACGACGATCCGGTCGGCCAGGTGCTGGACGACACCCAGGTCATGCGTGATGAACAGATAGGCCAGGCCGTGCTTTTCGCGTAGATCGGCCAGCAGGTTCAGAATCTGGGCCCGCACCGAAAGGTCGAGCGCACTGACCGCCTCGTCGCAGATCAGCAGCCGTGGCCCCAGCGCCAGCGCTCGCGCGATGGCGATGCGCTGCCGCTGCCCGCCGGAAAAGGCATGCGGATAGCGGTCGAGCAGATCGGCGCTCAGCCCCACATCGTCCAGCAGGCGCGCGGCCGCCTCCCGCCGGTTCGCCGGTGTCGCCAGCCCGTGCGCCAGCATCCCCTCGGTGACCAGGTCGAGGACGGTGTGGCGCGGGTTGAGCGAGGCGAAGGGGTCCTGAAAGACGACCTGCACCGCGCGCCGGTAGGCTTTGAGGGCGGCGCCCCGCAGTGTCGCCACGTCGACGCCATCGAGCCGGATCTCTCCCGAATGGGGGGTTTCCAGCCGCAGGATCGTCCGTGCGAGGGTTGTCTTGCCGCAGCCCGACTCACCGACGAGTCCGACGGCTTCGCCCGCCTCGACCGCGAGGCTCACGCCGTCGACGGCGCGCACCGCCCCGACCGTCCGGGCCAGGACGCCGCGGCGGATCGGATAGTAGGTTCGCAGGTCGCGGATTTCAAGGAGCGGCGGCATGGTTCAGCCCGGGGGAGCGGCGGCGGCGGGGGAGGGTTCGTTCGATCCCGGGGCTTCCGCCGGGGGCCGGCTTGCGCCGCGCGCATCCCCGGCCCCGCCGGGCATCTCCGCCAGAAAGCAGCGCACCTCGTGCCCATCGCCCCACGTATAGAGGGGGGGCGGCGCGGCGCAGCGGGGCATGGCCCGGGAGCAGCGGTCGCGGAAGCGGCACCCCGTCGGCCAGGCGAGCGGCGAAGGGACCTGCCCCGGGATCGCCTGCAGCCGTCGGCCGCGGGTCGCCGCCGAGGGGAGGGCCGCCAGCAGCGCCTGGGTGTAGGGGTGCCCCGGCCGGGCGAACAGCTCCCGGCTGGGCGCCGTCTCGACGATCTGCCCGGCGTACATCACCGCGACACGCGTGGCCATGACGGCGATCACCCCCATGTCGTGGGTGATCAGGAGCAGGCCGCTGTTGCCGCGCCGCAGCCGCCGCATCAACTCCAGCACCTGCGCCTGGGTGGTCACATCAAGCGCCGTGGTCGGTTCGTCGGCGATGATCAGGTCGGGATCGTGAACCAGCGCCATGGCGATCATGACGCGCTGCTGCATGCCGCCGGAGAGCTCGTGGGGCCAGGCGCGCAGGCGCTGGACGGGATCGGCGATCCCGACGCGGGCCAGCCAGTCGAGGGCCTCCCCGCGCGCCTCGCGGCGCGGCAGCCGCCGGTGGAGGCGGATCGCCTCCACGAGCTGATCCCCGATGCGGTGCAGCGGCGAGAGGGCGGTCATCGGCTCCTGGAAAATGACGCCGATGCGGCGGCCGCGCAACCCGCGCCGGCCGTGGTCGGACAGCGTCGCCAGGTCGACGCCGTCGAGGCGGATCGCGGCGGCCTCGATGCGCGCGGGCGGCATGGGCAGCAGGCGGGGAACGGCCAGCGCCAGCGCCGACTTGCCGCAACCCGATTCACCCACCAGCCCCAGCACCTCGCCCCGCTGCAGGGCGAGGGAGACGCCATCGACGGCGCGGATCTCGCCCGCGTCGGTGGCGAAGCCGACCCGGAGGTCGTCGATTTCGAGCAGGGGCGGCATGGGGCGGTCAATCGCGTCCGAATTTGCGCGCCAGTTCGCGCAGGGGCGTGAAAATCATGGTGGGGCGGCCACGGGGGCAGGTGTAGGGCATGCGGGTCGCGGCGAGGTCGCGCACCAGCGCGGCGATCTCGGCGGCCTTGAGCGGGCCGCTGTTGCGAACGGCGGCGCGGCAGGCCGCGGCGGCAATGGCTTCCTCGCGCCATCGTTCGCCGCTGCGGCGGGCCCCGGCCGCCAGAATGTCATGGGCAAGATCGGCCAGGAGCCCGCGGCTGTCGACGACGCCGAGGCCGGCCGGCAGCGCTTCGACGATCACGCGGTTGTCGCCGAAATCGTCGAGTTCGAAACCCATCGTCCGGAGCACGGCGAGGTGCTTGCGGAGCCGGTCGGCATCCTCGGGCGGGAGCTGGACGGTGTCGGGGAGCAGGAGGCGCTGGGCCGCGACGGGGTGTCCTTCGCGGACGGGCGTCATCAGGCGCTCGTACAGGACGCGCTCGTGCGCGGCGCGGGGATCGAGGACGACATAGCCGCCGTCGGTTTCGAGCAGGACGTAGAGGCCGGCCACCTGCCCCAGCACCCGGCACCAGGCCCAGGGGGCCTCGGAGCCGGCGGCGGCCGGGAGGCGCTCGGCCCCAGGCGGCGCGCCGGTTTCCGGAACGGACTCGCCGGGCCGGGCGGCCGGCGTCGAAAACGGCGCTTCCCCAGGGGCCCCGCCGAAAAGCGGGGAGGCGGCGAACGCGGGGAGGTCGACGCGCGGGCTGGCCCGCGGCGGGGCGGGGGGCGGCGGCGGGACGGCGCCGGCCAGCGGATCGGCCGACGGCGTGGACGGCGTGGACGGGCGCGGACGCGGCGTCGTGCCGAGCGCGGCCGACACCGCCGCGATGACGGCATCGCGCACGTCGCCCGCCTCGCGGAAGCGAACCTCGCGTTTGGTCGGGTGGACGTTGACATCGACCGCCTCGGGGGCCACATCGATGAACAGGATCACGATCGGCTTCCGGTCGCCCTCCAGGGGTGGATAGGCCTCGCGCAGGGCGTAGGGGATCACGGCGGCGCTGGCGGCGCGTCGGTTGACGAAGAGGTACTGCTCGGCGCGGTCGGCGCGCGTGAAGGTCGGCAGCCCGGCGAAGCCCGACACCCGGACGCCCCGGGCCGCCAGGTCGACCGGACGCAGGGCGGCCATGAAGTCGGCCCCGAACAGATCGGTCACACGCTCGGCAAGCGTCGCGCCGGGCGGCAGGTTGTGCAGGTCGCGGCCGTCGGCCTTGAGCCGCAGCCCCGCCTCGGGGTGCGAGAGAGCCTGGAGCAGAAAGGTCGTGCGGATGTGGGCCTGCTCCGTCTGGTAGGCGCGGAGAAACTTGCGCCGCGCGGGAACGTTGAAGAACAGGTCGCGCACCTCGACGGTCGTGCCGGCGGGAAAGCCGATGTCGCGCACGTCTTGCAGGCGCCCGCCGACGACGGTCAGCTCCGTGCCGGCCGGCTCGCCGCGCAGGCAGGTGCGCATCGTGACCCGCGAGACGGCGCCGATGGAGGGAAGCGCCTCGCCGCGGAAGCCGTAGGTGTGGATCCGCTCGATATCGTCAACGTCCCGGATCTTGCTGGTGGCCTGCGCCTCGATCGACATCAGGGCGTCGTCGCGCCCCATGCCCGATCCGTCGTCCGCCACGGCGATCAAGCGCCGCCCGCCGGCCGTGACAGTCACTTCGATGCGCGTGGCGCCGGCATCGAGGGCGTTCTCCATCAGCTCCTTGACCACGGACGCGGGCCGCTCGACGACCTCGCCCGCGGCGATCTTGTTGGCGACATGGATGGGGAGGAGACGGATGTGCTGGATGGCCGCCATGCGCGATCAATCCGGAATGAAAAGCACCTGTCCCACGCGGATGACATCGTCCTTGAGATTGTTGGCCTGCTTGATCGTCGCGACGGTAACCTGGTACGCGGCGGCGATTTCCGAGAGGGTCTGCCCCGCCTGGACCTTGTGCTCATAGCCGGTCTGCGCGCCGGTGCGGCGTGTCCCGCCGCGCGCGCCCGTCTGCTGGGCGGCGAAGAGCTTGACGATCTCGCGGCCGAGTTCGTCGACGATCTCCTGCCGCAGGGAGGCCTGTCCGGCGCGGAGCTGCTCGATCTCGCGGCGCAGCGCGGCGATGTCGGCCTGGGGCGTGCCGGCCTCGCGGAGCGCACCCTCGATGCGGCCGAGGCGGGCGTCGGCCTGCTGCAACTGGAACTCGAGCGCCTCGTTCCGGGCCTTGATGACGTCGAGGTCGCGCGCCTGTTGCTGGCGGGCCATCTCGACACGAACCGCCTCCTGCCGGCTGCTGTCGGCATAACGGGCGTCCTGGTAGAAAGTGTCGCAGCCGGCCATCAGCCCGGCCGCGCCGAGCAGGAGTAGGCGGCGGACGAAATTCATGACGATACCCAAAAATGGTGCTCGGGGGGGGACTCGAACCCCCACGGGTTTCCCCACATGCCCCTCAAACATGCGTGTCTGCCATTCCACCACCCGAGCGGATGAACGGGGGGCAACTTAGCGGAAACGGCGCGCGGAAGCAAGCGCAAACGTTTTTTACATCTGCGCCGAACGCCACCAGTTGTAGTAAGTCCCCATCAGTTCCTGGCGCGAGGGCATCGGGTAGAAGACCAGATCGGCGCCCCGCCCGACGTAGAACCCCGTCCGAACCGTACGGTAGGGGAAGACGACCGGATGGTTGCGGTCGACCATCTTGGTCGCCACCTGTTTGGTGCGGATCTCGACGAGGCATTGGCGCAGATGGTCCATGTTGGCGTAGGGGAGCTCGTCGCCATCGCCGCGCTCGGGGTCGGCGGCGAGCTCGCCGAGCTTGAGGTCGGCGAAGTAGAGGGCCGGCAGCGGGAAGAGGGTGGCCTGGCGGTCCATCATGAAGTGGAAGAAGGCCACCGGATCCTTGGTGCTGACCACCAGGGGATTGACGGGGCAGATCTCCTGGTAGAGATGCAGTCCGCCACCCGTGGACGCGGCCGGCGGGGCCTGCCGTCCCAGCCGTGCGGTGCGCCCGTCGTGCGTCACCAGGTACAGATCGCCCAGCGCCGCGACGGGGACGGTCTCCGCCACGCGGTAGATGGCGACGTAGACGGAACGCTTGGGATCACCCGACGGATGCGGCACGCACCGGGCCAGCCCCTCGTCGATGCGGAATGCGGGGGTGCGGAACCCGGGGTCGAGCTCGATGAACATCGCCTGACCGTGCGATTTTTTCAGCGTGCCGACGGCGTAGTAGGCCCCGAAGGCTTCCGGTTCGAGCATGGAGACGATCAGCGCCTCGGGAACCAGCGACAGGTAGAGATGCTTGTCCATGGCGGTTGCTCCTTGTTTTCGCGCGGCGTCTTGCCGTGCCCGTATTCATCATAGGCATCCAGCCGGACCGGTACAAGAGAAATGTCCGAAAGGCGGGCGGCAGGGGTGCGATTCAACTTGGTTGAATCGCACCGAATCCAGAATTCAGAATTCAGTATCCAGAATATTGCACGACAACAACTTAAGTGTCTTGTCGCCCATCCAGGATGTGGTCTCGATTGTGCGGACA
>JAAYZJ010000493.1 GCA_012514915.1 Lentisphaerota bacterium
TCCTACGTGTACATCGCCGACGCCCAGCGGTTTTCCGGCCGACTCGATCTGGCGGTCAAGAGCTACGAGGCCGCGTTGCGCCGCTTCACCTACCCGCTTGACTTGCGCACCGACATTTATGCCGCGATCGCACGATGCCATCTGGCCAACGACAACTGGGAACAGGCGCGCGAGCCCCTGCGCCAGGCCTTCGAGAGTGCACCCGACAGCGAGCGGCGCAACCGCGCCGCCACCCTGCTGGCGACGGCCTATCTCAAGACATTGGAACTCGAGGCGATCTACCCCATGGTGCCGGACCTGCTGACGCGCGACTCCCTGGCCTCGCGCTCGATCGCCTTCAATCTGGCGGCGCTCGAGGCGGGCGACGCGCTTTTCGGCGAGGAGCGCTACCGCGAGGCGCTGTGGGTTCACCGCCTCGTCTATCCCTACGACGACGTCCTGATGCGGACGGAACGCTACCTCGACCACCTGAACCGCCTGGTCGAGGAGGAGCGCCGCCTGGAAAGCCATCCGCGGCGCCTGATGCGGCTGCAGGAATGGGTGGCCGAAACCGCGGCGGAACTGGCCGCGCTGCAGGAGCAGGTCGAGAACTACGACGAACCGCTCATGTCCCGCATCGCGCGCGGCTACATGGAGGCCCGGCGCTACCGGGAGGGGTGCGAACTGTTCCTGCACCTGCATGCCGTCGGCAGCCCCGACGTGGCCGAGGAGGCGCTCTACCTCGCCTTTGCCTGCGCCTCGCAGGTGCAGCCCCTGGACCGGGCCTATGCGGTCGGCCGGAGCTACATGGATACCTATCCCGCCGGTGAATGGTACGACAATCTGACCCTGCTGATGGCGCAGATGTACGGCACGGTTCCCAAGGAGCGCCCCAACCGCTGGACGGTCAATGTCATGCGGGACGGTTCGGTGTTCAGCGGCCAGCAGCCGGTGACGCTCGACGAGTTGCGCGCGTTGGTGGCCGCCCGCGTGCAGGGCGATCCCTCGACCAAGGTCTACCTGCGGGCCGATAAGCGGACGCCGCACCGCGAGGTCCGGCTGGTCATGAACGCGATGGCGGAGGCGGGGGTCGGCGACTTCATCTTCGGGGTGTTCTCGCCGGCCGGAACAGGGGAGGCGGCGCCGTGAAACTCCTCTTCCCCGCGCAGGATGAGCCCGAGCTGAGCATCGCGCCGCTCATCGACATGACCTTTCTGCTGCTGATCTACTTCATCTGCACCTGCAGTCTGATCCAACCCGAAGCCGATCTGGGTATCCGGTTGCCGGGTATGGTCGCGCAGGCGACGAGCGTGGAGATGCCCGACGAGCAGATGATCGAAGTGCGCGAAAACGGGCAGATTTTTCTGAACGACCGGGAGTTCGATGCGGCGGCCTCGCAGGATCTGCCCGATCTGCTCCGCACGCTGCGTCAGTACCGGGCGGCCTCCGAGGCGGCAGGCAACCCGGCGCTCATCACCATCTGGGTCGACGACCAAGCGGAACATCAACGGGTGATTGATGTCATGAATGCTTGCGCCGCCGCCCGCATCAAGGACATTTCGTTTGCTGGAGGCACGGAGTAGCATGCAATTGGACCACACCACGGGAATCTGTCAGTGGGGCGACAAGCCCGCCACGACCTTCAACATCCTGGTCTCGGGCGACATCTGTCCGCACGGCCATACCGAGACGCGGGTGCTGGCCGGCGAGAGCGCCGCCATTCTCGCCGGCATCTCCGGGATGCTGGCCGACAAGCACCTCTCGATCGTCAACCTCGAGGCGCCGATGACCGATCGGCCCGCCCCGATCGACAAGACCGGCCCCAACCTGATCGTGCCGCCACGGTCGGTCGAGCTGTTGCAGGCGGGTGGCTGGGACGTCGCCTGCTGCGCCAACAACCACATCGGCGACCAGGGACCGGCCGCCGCCGTGCAGACCCTGGACATCCTCGCGCGGCACGGCATTGCCTCGGTCGGCGCCGGCAAGAATCTGGAGGAGGCGCGCCGGCCCCTGTTCATCGAGCGGGAGGGACGGCGCGTGGCGATCCTGGCCTTCGCCGAGCATGAGTTCGGAACGGCGACGCCCACGCAGGCCGGATCCAATCCGCTGGAGCCCCTCCGCAACATCGGCCAGATTCGCGAGGCCGCCCGCCAGGCGGACATCACCCTCGTGCTGATCCACGGCGGCAATGAGTTTCTCCCCATCCCCGCGCCGCGTGTGATCGAGACCTACCGCGCCTTCGCCGAGGCCGGCGCCAGCGCGGTCATCGGCGGCCACACGCACTGCCCGCAGGGCTTTGAAATCTGGCAGGGGGTGCCGATCGTCTACAGCCTCGGTAACCTGCTGTTCGACATGGACACCACGGGGCTGCCGAACGAGGGTTACAACTGGTGGACCGGGATGAGCGTGCGCATCGGCTTCGACGGGTCGCGCGCCGCGCGTCTGGAGGTGCTGCCGCACCATTTCCGCCCCTGCGGCGAGGCCGTGCTCCCGCTGGAGGGCGATGCGCGCACCCGGTTCTTCGACTACTACAATTACATTTCGGGCGCCCTCGCCGATCCCGCGCAGGTCCAGCGCTGCTTCGACGCCTGGTGCCTGACCCGGATGCAAAAGGAATTTGCATTCATCGGAAAGCCGTTTTATCCGGCAGACTGGCTCGACCGCGAGTCGCGCATGCGGTTGCTCGCCGTGCGCAACATCCACACCTGCGAGGCGCACAACGAGGTGCTCACCCACACCCTGCGCATCCTGGCGGAGCGCCGGGAGCTCACGGCGCGCGAAGGCCTTCCCTATCTGAAGACCCTCATGAAGGGCGAAATCCCCGCCGAAGCATGAACGACAGGCGCGACAACACCGGGGCTCCCGTCCCTGACCAGCCGACCCGTCCCCGGGCCGGCTGATCGCTGGCCGACTTCGCGCGGCGGCGTCGCCGCCTGCTGCAGGGCGTGCTGCTGGGAAGTCTGGGACTGCACCTCCTGGCCATGCTGATTTTCGGCGGCGTCAAGCTGGTGCAGTATTTCACCGAAACCGAAACGGTCTTCGAGGTGCCGCCGCCGGCCAAGACGTATGAACCGCGCAAGCTGGAATTGAAGGTCAAGGTGCGCTCCAGGCCTATGAGCAGGCGGCGGCCAACGCGCCGGTGCAGCGGGTCTGGGTACCGCCGCAGGCGGCCCGCGCGCCTGGCCAGGCGAAGTTGAAGGAGGGGGCGCCCCCCGACCCCGGCGCGCCGGCCCGCGAGGGCTACTGGCGCGAGGTGCGCAACACGCCGCCGCGGCCCCGGCCGCCGCCGGCGCCCGAGCCGGGGCGCTGGTCGCTGGCCGATTTCGTTCAGCACATGACCCTGATCTACGAAGCCGAGTACAAGCCCAAGGGGCTCAAGGAGCCGCATATCAGTTGCATCGGCTACCAGATCAACAAGGAAGGGGGCGAGTTCCTCAACGGGCTGGCCCGGCGCTACAAGGGGCAGTACCGGCTGGTCCGGCGTCTGCGCTGATCCCACCCTGTCGTTCAGGCGTCTTGGCAGGC
This sequence comes from Lentisphaerota bacterium, assembly GCA_012514915.1. Lineage (GTDB taxonomy): Bacteria > Verrucomicrobiota > Kiritimatiellia > RFP12 > JAAYLN01 > JAAYLN01. The sequence continues at coordinate 3,505 of JAAYZJ010000493.1, forward strand.
TCCGCCGTCCAGGATCGCGTGGAAGCGCTGCCGCTGTCCCTCCGCGTAGGCACCGGCGAACGTGCCGGCGAGGAAGCGGGCGTAGGCTTCATCGTGAAAGCGACGCCAGGCGTCCTCCTCCAGTCCCGGAAGGATGGGGTAGAACAACGCCCCGCAGGCCTCGGCGGCCAACTGGTCGCCGAGGGCATCGCCGATCATGAGGATGCGCGCCGGGGCGTAGTGGCCGCCGGCGGCCCGCCGCAACTGTTCGGCCTTGCTGCCCTGCTCCTGTCCGGCCAGACAGGGGACCAGCCGGTCGAGTCCATGCTGCTGCCATTCGCGGCGGAGCGCCGCCTCCGGCGTCTGCGAAATGACGACCACGTCGCTCTCCTGCGCCATCCGCTCCAGACTGCGCCGGGCCCAGACAAAGGGCGCAACGGGCTCCATGCGGGTGTCGATGTCGTGGCTGAGGGCGCGGCTCCAATCCAGCACGCGGAAGAGTTCGGGATCCCGGGCGCGGGCGGCCTCCCGCTCCAGCGTGGCGTTGCCGAGCGGCTGGCCGGATGCGCAATAACGCCGTAGCGCCGTCAGGTCGGGGAGCGCGATGCCGCTTGCCCGAACGGCGGGGTCGCGCGCCAGGGCCTCGAAGAGCAGGATGAGGTTCGGGAACCGGTTGCCGCCGCGCGTGGCGGAAAAGAGGTTGATCCGCTCGATGTGGCGCCGCACACGCGGCGCGATGGCCTCGAGACCCCACCAGCGGACAATGAACGGCACGAAATGGTTCCGCTGCTTGATCCCCATGGAATCGAAGACGCAGCCGTCGGAATCGATGCCGACGAGCGTATCGTGCAGGCGGGGAGGGGGCTCAAAGCCGGTCGCAGCCGGCTGGGCGGAGGTCGGGAACGTCATGGGCTCGCCGGGGACAGGGGTTCGAGTTCGATCGCGGCCAGGCGCAGTGGGGTGTGGCGGTGGTAGTGGTACTCCAGCCGCAGCGGCCGGCGCCCGTCGTAATCGAACTCGCAGACCGCCGGGAGGCCGACACGGACGGGGGCCGCGGCCAGTACGCTGCCGCCCGCGCCCGTCGTGGTGACGAGCCAATCGCCGTCGGATGCGCCCGGCGCCTGGGCCGCCGCCGGGGCTGTGGCCAGGGTGGCGCGGTAGCGTCCGGCGGGGAAGGGGAGGTTGGGACCATGAAGCACGCAGCCGTTCGCGACGCGTGCCGGATCGATCAGCACCTCGCCGGTGGCGACCTCCGTTGCGCCTTGATGGAAACAATCGGCGGCCACCCACCGGTAGCGGCCCTCCGTCATGGGGCCGGCGCCCTCGCCGGCCACGATCAAGGCCTGCTCGATGCACGGGCGGCCCGATGTCGCCTTCCACCGGTCTCCCAGGGGAGGCGTCATGGGGACTTCGATCCAGGCGGGCTCGACCGGGACGCGGATCACATGGTTCGAAGTCGAGACGAGCGTCCCGCCTCCCGATACCCGCATCAGGTAGCGCTGGGCCGGCATGAAGGGCACGGCGTGCCGGATGACGAGCTTGTATTCCTCCGGCGGGACGGAGATGGAGGCGTCACCGAACGACCACTGGACGGACGGCAGATAGCGCGGCGGCCCCCATAAGGCGAGGGAGGCCTCCGCGGGACGGGGCGCGGATCGGATCGCGAAACTGTGGATCCCGGCGGCGGCCTGCACGGGATCGAGCCAGGGATTCTGATACAGGTTGCGCAAGGCGATCGCGCTGGGAAAGAGACTGACCTTGGCCGGGTAGGGCTGTTCATGGAAGATCACGTAATGGACCGCCAGCGTACGCAGAAGCGCCACCTGGTCTTCTGTCAGCACCCCCAGATTGAGACTGTAAAGCGGTTCGATGACCCGCTCGGCGTGGTCGGCGGGGACGGCGGGCGAATAGCCGTTGAGCAGCCGGAGCCGCGACCGTGTGATGCCGTATTCGTAGA
>JAAYZJ010000494.1 GCA_012514915.1 Lentisphaerota bacterium
GATCCACCTCCGCCCGTCAAGACGGCGCACGATCTCGGCCGCGGTCTGGCTGGAGAGGGGCTCGCGCCAGTCGATGACCTCGCGGAAGTTGAAGATGCCGACGGCCAGCAGCAGGACGCACATGTAGCTGATCAGCAGGCGCCCGAGCGGCGCGTGGGCGGCATCATGCCCCACCTGCTGCTCGCCGCCCCCGCCGGGGTGGCGACCGCGCGTCACGTCCGGAAAATACCGTCCGCCCGACATGAGGTACCCCTGCCCCACCAAGAAGCCCACCACCAGCGCGGACAACAGGAAGACCGAACCGGCGAGAGGCTGATGCTCAAGGTGGCGGATGAGTCCCCAGGGGGAGAGCGAGCTGCTCGTCAGCGCGAGCGTCGAGGTTCCCATCAGGGTGATCAGCAGCAGCCCCCCTGATGATCCGATCCTTTCGGGATCACCCCAGATGACCATGCCGATCATCGCGAGCGCCGGCATGACGACGAAGCACAGGACGATCAGCCACAGGGAATCGGCCATCCACCCGCCAAACACCATGGCGCCGAAATACTGGAGGCTCAGGATGATGTCACGAAAGGGAGCGAAGAACGGCGCGGCCATGCCAGAGCCTTGGGACAGCCAGGCTAGCATCAGGTAGGCGCTGCCACCGAGCAGCATGCCGGCCATCAGGCTGACGTGTCCGCCCGCGTAGCCGATATCGCCCATGCGGATGGCACGGCTGGCGAAAAAAAGCATCAGTGGGAGGATCAGTAGCCCCGTGGAGTTCTCGAAGAGGAAGGCGGCCAGCAGGGTGCCGAAGATCAGAAGCGGCCACTCGCGGTGCCGGACGATCGCCTGCAGCAGCAGCCAGCCCATGATGACCTGCAGCAGGCATTCGAAGGTGAGCGGCAGGCAGCGCGTGGATGCCAGCCAGAACGGCACCGCCGAACCGAGGGCCGCGGCTGCGGCCAGTCCCGCCACGGTGGCGACGGCCTTGCGGCGGCGTGCGGGCACGGGCGAGACATGGAAGGTGAAGAGGAGCACCAGGGCCCGCACCAGAGCGAAAAGCAGCCCGACGCTCAGGGCGCCGAACAGGGCCGAAAGGGCGTTCATCCGCCAGGGCAGGTCTCCCAGTGGCAGCCTAGCCGTTAGGGCGCAGACACCGCCCCACAGACGATGGCGCGCCCGATAGGTCCAGGTGGTCTCCCGAACCGCCTCCCGCACGGTGACGCCGCCCGGCGGCAGTCCGCTCGCGCGCGACTGGCGCAGCGAGTCGCGCGCGCGCTCCAGACGGGTGCGGGTGACCTGCTCGATGTTACCGGCCTGGCGCAGCGCAACGGCCACCTGGCGGGACGACTCGCCAGGAAAAAAACCGGGATGCAGGGTAGCCTGGTAGATGGCGAGTGCTCCCCCTGCAACCAGCGTCGCGAGCCAGCGGGCTCGCTGGCGGCTGTTGATTTTCAAACCAGTGCTCATGAAACGTTCCTTAAAACGGGGAAACAAAAAGCTCCGGCGATGCAAAACGGGGATCCGATGCATGCCGCAGGCCGATGCGCCGCAGGCCGGCTTCGTCGCCCGGTGTGGCGATGTGCGACAGGTGCATTTCGCAGTCGCGCAACTCGCCCAGATGATCGATGGCGGCCTGGGCTGCGGGGTTCACCGAGGAGGAGATGGCCAGGGCGATCAGAACCTCGTCCAGGCTCAGACTGGGTTGCGTGCCGTGCAGGATGTCGCGTTTCAGGTGTAGAATCGACCGGATCACGTCGGGTGGCAGGAGGTGGATCGTGTCGGGGATGCTGGCGAGCTTCTTGATGGCGTTCAGCACCGTGCTGGACGCGGCATGCATGAGGTCTGAATTCTTGCCGGTGATGAGCGTCCCGTCGGCCAGTTCGATGGCGGCGCCGCAGAAAATGCCGTGGCTGCCCTTGCCTTGCTCCAGCCCTTCCTGTGCCGCCCGCCGCGCGGGCAGCACGGTCGACCGGTCTTCCTGCGTCAGCTTGAGATCCTTCATCAGCAATTCGATGCGGGCGACCGTCTCGCGGCCCGTCACCCCGAGTGCATATTCGCAGGCGCAGCGGAAATAGCGTCGGATGATCTCCTGCCCGGAGGCCTGGCGGACGATCCCGTCGTCGACGATCCCGAAGCCGGCGCGGTTGACGCCCATGTCGGTCGGCGAACGGTAGGGGCACTCCTGGCTGGTGATAGTTTCCCAGATGGCCTTCAGCAGCGGAAAGGCGGCGATGTCGCGATTGTAGTTGGTCGCCGTCTGCCCCGTGGCCTCGAGGTGGAACGGGTCGATCATGTTGATGTCGCCGAGGTCGGCCGTGGCCGCCTCGTAGGCAATGTTGACGGGATGCTTGAGCGGCAGGTTCCAGATCGGGAAGGTCTCGAACTTGGCATAGCCGGCTGAGCGTCCCGCCCGGCAGTCGTGGTACAGCAGGGCCAGGCATGTCGCCAGCTTGCCGCTGCCCGGACCGGGGCCGGTCACGACGACGATCGGGCGCTCCGTCTCGATGAAGGCGTTGGCGCCGTATCCCTCCTCGCTGACGATGGTTTCGACATCGGCCGGATAGCCCCGTGTGCTGCCGTGGCAGTAGACCTTGATGCCGCGGCGCTCGAGCTTGTCCCTGAACTGCCGGGCGGCCGGCTGCCCCTCGTAGCGGGTGATGACCACCGCGCGGACGGAAAGGTTCCAGCCGCGCAGATCGTCGATCAGCTTCATCGCGTCGGCATCGTAGGCAATGCCGAAATCGGCGCGCATTTTTTTACGCTCGATGTCTCCCGCGTAGATGCACAGAATGATATCCACATGCTCCTTGAGGGCCTGGAGGAGACGGAGCTTGACGTTCGGGTCGTAGCCTGGCAGCACACGGGCCGCGTGGTAGTCGTACAAGAGTTTGCCACCGAACTCGAGATAGAGCTTGTTGCCAAACTGCCGCATCCGCGACAGAATCTCCTGGGTCTGCTCGCGCAGGTACTGGTCGTTGTCAAATCCTCGTGGGTTCACTCGGGCTCCTTGGAAGGCGGCAGGACGGGTTCCACGGCCGGAACGGACTGCGCAGCCGGTTGCAGCAGGGATTGTTCCAGCGGGCGCCAGGTCTCAGGCGCCAGTACAAAAACGGTGTCATGCCCCTTGAGGCTGGCGAAACGGCCGCCGCCGTCGGTCAGCTCGCCAATCAGCAGCACACGCCGCAGGGTCTCCTCGGTCGTCAAGTCGACGAGGATCTCCAGATAGGGGTTGGCCAGCCCATAGCGTGCCGCATCGCGCACCGGCTCCAGGGACTCGACCCGTGTCGCGCGGACCTCCGCGAGTACCGCCAGCCAGGCGTCGAGCGCCACGCGGTTGACGCTGCGATCCGGGAGACCCGACCGCCAGACGCCGGCGTGCCGGTCATGCTCGACCGACTCAACCCGGTTGCTGGCGCCGTCCCGGCGCACGGCGAGGCGCCGGATGCTGTCGGCCGACAGCTTGAAAAGCATGCGGTTGCGCAGGACCACGGGGTTCCGCAGGTGTCCGGCGACGCTGTTCCACTGGGTGGTGGGCACCAGAAAGGCGAGAGGTTCGCCGTGGAAGACCAGCGGCACGACGGCGGCTTCGACACCGTCGTCCTCGGCGGGGAACCGCAGCAGGCGCCAGGTCTCATGCCGCGTGGCGAGATCGATGCGGGCGATCTCGCCGGTCCGGCTGTTCATGGGCGGCGCCTCGGAGAAACCGTCGGCGCGCAGGGCGAGCAGCGCATCGACGAGACGGGCCACCGGATCGCGCTCGGCCTGTTCGGAGACGGGACTCGTCAACGCCCAGTCTCCTGAGGCGTCGCGACGCAGGGAGAAGGGCTCGCCGAACCCATGGACCGACAGGTGTTGGATGTCCGCCTCGCCCACCGTGAAGAGCCGTTTGTCGCGCAACGCGTCGAGCGGCTGCCGTGCGGCTTCGTACAGGCGGTTGGTCACCGCCACGATGGCCAGGCCGTCGGGTGTGAGGGCATGCACATGTCCCGGCAGTCCCTCGACCGGGTGCCCCAGCCGGATATGCTGCCCCACGGGATCGCCCGCCATCCACACCTGGATCTGCGCACCCGACGCGTCGTCGTCCAGCCCGTAGCGCAGCAGACGGCCGCGGGTGTCCCGGAGGGAGTCCGGCGGCGCGTCGTCCGCCGTGGGCCAGATGTAGCGCGCGATTTCAGCCTCGGTGAGCGCATCGAGCAGGGCGGCGACGGCGGCGGCATCGGCGCGGGCGCTCACCGGTTGCGTCAGTGTCCAGCCGGCAGCGCCATGCACCAGCTTGATATAGGCGCCTCCCGGACGGCGCAGGCCGATCGCGCTGACCCGGCGCAGGTCGGCGCGGAAGAATCGGGGGTCGCTCATGGCAAAGGGCGACTCGGGCAGCGCGGCGATCAGCGCGGGATCGGTCAGCAGAACATCGTCACTGCGGGAAAAGCTGCAGAAGAGCTCGTTGCTGGCGCTCGTCAGATCGCCCAGCAGCAGCTCGGCGCGCGCCCGCGGCCCCGCGATCACGAGACGCGCCTGCGGCTCCAGCAGCCCGAATGCAGCGGGTGTCAGTTCACGCAGAACGATCTCGTGATGGCGCACCCGGCCGCGCAATGGCGCCCGCTCGCAGGCGTCGAGCAGCCGCTGCACCGCTGTCTGGCTGGCCCGTGCCTCCAGCGGATGCCGCAGGATCCATCCATCGGGACCGCGCCGGAGCTCGGCACGAAATCCCGTGCGTTCAATCATCAGGTAGTCGACCTCGCGCAGCGCCGCCGGGAAGAGCAGCCCCGGCTCCCCCCCCTGCCCCACCCGCCCGCGCTGCGGCGCGGGCAAACGGTGCAGAACCCATAGCAGCAGGCCGCAGGCGATGCACGCCAGCAGCAGACTCAAGGTGGTACGGAACCGTGGCACGCCGCTTTGCTCCTAACGCCGCCGAAGGGTGACGCAACCGACACCGAGCACGGCGATCAACAGTGGCCAGTAGACCGCGCTGTGCAGAAAAAATCGGATTTGCCGCCGCCGGGACATCCCCAGTTGCAGCACATTTCCCTCGGCCATCAGCGAAGAGGCGGAAGGCAGCCCGCTTTCGGTCAGCCAGTTGACCGCGTTCAGCAGGAGATCCCGGTTGCCGGTTCGCCCCCCCGAGAGGACGGCGTTGACCCCGAAGTTGGAATCGCCGACAACGACGGCGCGCATGGCCCGCAGACCGACATCGTCGCCCAGTCCCGTGCCCAGTTCCACCGCCACAACCAACGGAAGCCGTCCCTGCCGGTCTGTTCCAGGATCGAACCGTCGGGGCACATGGTCGGGATCGGTTTCGCCCCAGGCGCCGTCGGGTGCCGCGACGACCACCTCAGCCCGCGGCCGGTCGGGTGCCGCGCTTTCCCCGCCGTCCAACACGTCGATCACCTGCGGATTGACGAAATAGACGGCATTGCGTTCGAGCTCGCGCGCAATCGGATGGGGTGAAAAGCGGTCGACAATCAGATGAAAACCACCCAGTGTCCGTGCGCCGACCGCCGTCAGGTGCGCCAGCCGGAGCCCCAGCCGGTCGAGCACCCGTTCCCAGCCGTGCGGCAGCACCGTGGGCCGGTCAAGCAGGAGCAGCAGGCGGCCGCCGCGGGCGAGATAGGCCTCGATCGCCGCGCGAACCTCGGGGATCGGCACACGGCGGGGGCCCGCGACCAGGAGTACGTCGCAATCGTCGGGCACCGCACCGGCATCGGCCAGGGCGAGGGTATGGAGCGTGTAGCCCTCGCGCCGGATTTCGCGCGCGAGATCGGAATAGCCGCTCAGGCTGTCGTAACTTGCGAAATCCCGCTCGCCCTGGCCCGTCAACGCGTAGATCACCGGCGTCCGCGGGCGGGCCAGGCGGGCTAAGGCCGTGACGCAGAGCTGCTCCCCGCGGAAGCGCGTCCGGCGCGGCGCGGTTGTCAGGACCGCCTCGGACCGGGGGTCGACCGTCTCGAGCATTTCCTCCAGCGCGACTTTCTCAATCCGGCCCGCGCTCAGAAAGACCACCTGCCAGCCCGTCAACCCGAGCTGGCTCGCCAACTGCGCCGCCCGTGCCAGATCGCGGTGGGGATCGATGAGCTCGATCCGCAGTGTCGCGCCGCCGGCCTCGGCCGCCGCGTCTTGCATGTTGGCGAGCAACTGGCGCAGGGGCTCGAAAATCACGTGGCTGCGCGGCAGCAGCACTTTCACCTCGACTTCGCCCCGGGTCGAAGCCATCAGGGTGCGGGCCCGGTGCGACAGACCGTCGGCCTGCACGGGAAACCGCCCATAGACGTTCAGCCTTGCAGCCAGGAGGTTGACCAGCACGAGCAGCAGCGTCGCGAGACCGGTCGCCAGCCAGCGGTGGGCCTGCTGCAGGCCGCGCCGCAGCCCGGCGCGTGTGCACGCCTGCCGGGACGTGCCAGGGGGGCGGCTCACCGGTTGCCCTCCAGGACATGCCAGCCGATGAAGAGGCACCAAATGGAGAAGGAAAGGTGAAAAACCACGCTGCGGAGGGCGATCCGTCCCGCGGCGGCATCCAGCAACTCGACCAGGAGGGGGAAGGCGGGAACCTGGAGGTGCGCGGCCAGCAGAAGCCGCGACAGCGAGGCCCAGACCAGCATGGCGCCGCCGCCCAGCAGGATCGTGCCGACGGCCGCCGCCCAGGGGCGCCGGGCGAGGATCGACGCCAGCAGGCCGAGCGCGGTCCAGCTCAACGCGTGCAGCGCCAGGAGTCCGACGGCGGGCAGCAGGGCGGCGGTGGGCGGCAGCTTGCCGGCGAGATTGTGCGCCAGGAACA
>JAAYZJ010000495.1 GCA_012514915.1 Lentisphaerota bacterium
ACCTGCGGCGGGCGGTGCTCGAAGCCGCGGGCCTCGCGCCGCCCGAGGCGCCCGCGGAGGTGCATGCCCTGTTTCAACAAACCGTGACCGCCGTGTCCACGGCACCCGATGGCGCGCCCGACCGGTTTCTCGTCCGCGCGCCCGATGGCGGCGACCACGGCGTGCTCGTCTTCAAGCGGAGCGGGCGCGGCCTCTGGGGCCTGATCGACGCCGTGGTCGCCTACCGGCCGGCGACCGGCGTGTTCGGCCAGCTCCGGCTGCTGGCGCACAACGAGACACCCGGCCTCGGCGCGCGCATCGAGGAGCCGTGGTTCCAGCGGCAGACCGAGGGCAAGACCGGGCCGTTCGTCCTCCAGCCCGAAGGCAGCCACTCGACCGCACCGACCGAGATCGACGCCATCACCGGCGCGACCATCACGTCCGCCGCGGTGCGCGACATGCTCAACGCCGTGTCACGCGACGCGCGGCAGTCCAAGGAGCCCCCCACCCATGAGTAACGGAGCCAACTGGAAACTGTTCAAGGAGAACCTGGGCACTCAGAATCCCGTCTTCGTGCAGGTGCTCGGCATCTGCTCGACCCTGGCCGTGACCAACGTAGTGCGCAACACGCTGGTCATGTGTCTGGGTCTGATCTTCGTGACCGCCCTCTCCAACCTGACCCTCTCCCTGCTGCGCAACCAGATCCCCTCGCGCATCCGCATGATGGTCGAGGTGCTGGTCATCGCCTGCCTCGTGATCTTCGTCGACATCGCCCTCAAGGCCTTCCTCCCCGACATCTCGCGGCAACTCGGCCCCTATGTCGGCCTGATCATCACCAACTGCATCATCATGGGCCATGCCGAAGCCGTCGCGCTGACCCACCCGCCGCTGCCGGCGTTCATCGACGGCCTCTCCGCCGGCATCGGCTATTCGTATGTCCTGCTGATCATCGCCTGCTTCCGCGAACTGCTGGGCACCGGGGGGGTGTGGGGCGTGCGGATGCTGGGACCCGGCTGGGTCAACTGGGCGGCGATGGTCATGGCGCCCGGCGGCTTCTTCATGCTGGCGGTGTTCATCTGGGTGGTGAAGGGGCGGCTCCTCGCCCCGGCGACACGGACGGGAGCGTGACATGGAACAGCTCGGCTTTCTGACCATCCTCTTCTCGGCGATCTTCACCAACAACATCCTGCTCACGAACTACCTCGGGATGTGCTCGTTCCTGGGCTGCTCGCGCGAGCTCAAGACGTCGCTCGGCCTGGGCGCGGCCGTCTGCTTCGTGACGACCGCGACGAGTGTGCTGAACTGGCTCGTCTACGCCTTCATCCTCGTGCCGCTCGACCTGGTCTACCTCAGGTTCATCGTCTTCATCATCGTCATCGCCGCCTTCGTGCAGCTCGTCGAGATGATCATCGAGCGGGTCTCCGAGCCGCTCTACATCGCGCTGGGCATTTTCCTGCCGCTGATCACGGTCAACTGCGCGATCCTCGGCGTGAGCCTCTTCATGGTCATCCGCGAGTACACCCTGCTGCAGGCCTTCGGCTACGGGCTCGGTTCCGGCGTCGGCTGGGCGCTGGCGATCGTCGCCATGGCCGGCATCCGCCAACGGCTCGCGCAGCGATCCCGCATTCCCAAGGGACTCGAGGGCGCCGGCATCGCCCTGATCATCGCCGGCACGATGGCGCTGGCGTTCATGGGGTTCAACGGCATGGTGAGTCTCAACTGAGGGCTGCCCCGGGCGGCGGATGATGGAAGCTTGACATGATGGAATGGATCATCGCGGTGGGAGTCCTGTGCGTCATCAACATCGTGCTCGCGTTGTTGCTGATGCTGGCGG
>JAAYZJ010000055.1 GCA_012514915.1 Lentisphaerota bacterium
GGGGCAGGGGACGAGGCGGACGAGGCGGCGGCGGCTGATCGACTGCGCCCGCATCTGGCGGCGTTCCATGAGCGGCTTCAGGCGCTGGGCGAAGCCGTCGCCGCGGCGGCCGGGCGGGCCGGGGACGAGGCGGCGCCGGGACGGGCGGTGGGTGACGACGGCCACGCGGTCTGGGAGGAGCGGCTGCGGCAGGTCCGGGCCGAATTGCGCCGCTACAAGGGGCTGGCCGAGGGCCGCGGCCGGCTCGAACGGCAGTTGGCCCTCCGGGACGAGGCGCTGCTGACCACGCGCGAGGCGCTGGTGCGGGCGGAGGACGAGGCCCGCCAGTGGCGCCAGCGGGCGTTGCAGAGCGCGGCCGAACTGGGCCGCCGCGCGGAGCAGACCGAGGCGCAGGTGCGGCGCCTGGTCGAAACGCGCCTGGCGCGCGAGTTTGCCGGCTGGCTCGGCGGCGAACGCGCGGCGATCGCCGCCGAGGCGGCCCGGCCGGCGGCCCCCGCCGGCGAGGATCCGCTGGCGCGGCGGGCCGCCGAGGCACTGGCGGCGCAGGCGCAGGCCGACCGGGCCAGCGGCACCCGCGCGCAACTCCGGGAGCGGCTCGACCGGCTGGAGGCGCTGCGGGCGGCGGCGGACGACGCCCTCGGTCATGCCATGCGGCCGCAGGCGGCGCTGCGGACCGCGGCCGTCGAGCTGCGGGAGGAGTGCCTGCGCCTGCGCCAGTTGCTGGGGCTGGAGACGCCTGGACTCCCCGTGGACGGGCTCGCGGCGGCGATCAACGGCTCGCCGGCGGAGCGGCTGGACGACTGGCGGGTGGCACTGGCCGGCCTGCGGGAGGCCGGCGTGCTCGATGCGGCCGCCGGCGCGGCGCTCGACGAGACCTGGCGGCGACGCCGGGCCATGCTCGAACTGGAGCGGGCCCCCGCGCCCGAACTGCGCGACGAGGATCTCGGCACGCCGGCGGGGCAGTTGCAGGCGGTTCTGCGTGGGCAGCGATCCGGCGTGCTGCTGCTCGACGGCCACAACGTCCTTTTCGCCCTGCAGGCCCGCTACCGGCGTCCACAGGATCACGTCTACCCCGACGGGCGTGTGCGCGAATGCCTGGTCGGCGACCTGGTCAGGCTGGCGGCCAACCGGCCTACCTGCCGCGTGCGGGTCGTCTTCGACGGCCCCGAGCGTAACGAGCGGATGGCCTCGGCGAATGTCGGCGTGGTCTATTCCGGCGGGACCGGCGAGCACCGCGCCGACAAGGTTCTGGAGGAGGAGGTCCGCTATTTCCGGCAGACGCCGGCCGATGTCGTGCTGGTGGCGACGAACGACGGCGAGCTGCGCGGCGAGGCGCTCCGCCTGGGGGCGCTGACGCTGGCGCCGACCGAACTGATCCCCTTTCTCGGCTAACTCAGCACCAACCGCCACAGCAACGCGCTGCGGAGCACGCACCCACGCGACCGCGCCCCTCTGCGCCTCCGCCTTCCGACGAAAAAAAGTCGCGGCGGGGCTTGACGACGCGGCCCAGGCGTTGTAAGATGTCAAAGTTTTCGTTTTAGCCCTGACAGGCTAAGCAAACCACAAATCAGGACTGGGCAGGTTCCCTTCAGACTGTGCCGCGTGCGCGGTGCGGCCTGTGGGGTGTCTGTTTCACGGCTGAGTGGGGACAACGGTACGAGCCCATGTAGCTCAGTCGGTAGAGCACTTCCTTGGTAAGGAAGAGGTCAGCGGTTCGATCCCGCTCATGGGCTCCAACAACGGGGCAAGGGCACCGCAGGAGAACAACGCAATGGCTAAAGATACATTTGTCCGCTCGAAGCCGCACGTGAATGTCGGTACGATCGGCCACGTCGACCATGGCAAGACGACGCTTACCGCCGCAATCACCCGCGTTCAGTCGCTGAAGGGTTTTTGTGATTTCATTTCCTACGATCAGGTCGCGAAGGCGTCCGAATCGGCGGGGCGCCGCGACGCGTCGAAGATCGTGACGATCGCGACGTCGCACGTGGAATACGGCACCGCGAACCGCCACTACGCACACGTCGACTGCCCCGGCCACGCCGACTTCGTCAAGAACATGATCACCGGCGCGGCGCAGATGGACGGCGCGATCGTCGTGGTCAGCGCGGCCGACGGGCCGATGCCCCAGACCCGCGAGCACATCCTGCTGGCGCGCCAGGTCGGTGTGCCGGCCATCGTCGTCTTCCTCAACAAGATCGACCTGGTCGACGACCCCGAGCTGCTGGATCTCGTCGAGATGGAAATCCGCGAGCTGCTCAGCAAGTACGAGTTCCCCGGCGACGACATTCCGGTCGTGCGCGGCTCGGCGCTGCCCGCGACGCAGGTCACGACGGCCGACGATCCCGCCTGCGCCTGCATCACGGCGCTGATGGAGGCCCTGGACTCCTACATTCCCGAGCCCGTGCGCGTGCTGGACCAGGCGTTCATGATGCCGATCGAGGACGTGTTCTCGATCGAGGGCCGCGGCACCGTGGTGACGGGGCGCGTCGAGCGCGGTGTCATCAAGGTCAACGATCCGGTCGAGATCGTCGGCATCCGCCCGACGCAGAACAGCGTCGTCACGGGGGTCGAGATGTTCCGCAAGCTGCTGGACAGCGGGCAGGCGGGCGACAACGTCGGCTGCCTGCTGCGCAGCATCAAGAAAGAGGACGTCGAGCGCGGCCAGGTGCTGGCCAAGCCCGGCTCGATCACGCCGCACACCGAGTTCCAGGGCGAGGTCTACGTCCTGAGCAAGGAGGAGGGTGGGCGCCACACGCCGTTCTTCAAGGGCTACCGTCCCCAGTTCTACATCCGCACGACGGACGTGACGGGCGACATCACCCTGCCGGACGGCGTCGAGATGGTCATGCCGGGCGACAACATCTCCGTGCGCGTCAAGCTGATCCAGCCGATCGCCATGGAGGAGAAGATGCGCTTCGCCATCCGCGAGGGTGGACGGACGGTCGGCGCCGGCACCGTGTCGAAGATCTACGCCTGAGGCGTGCCGCGGAAATGATGATGGACAGGGGAAAGCCGGTGTGGTAATCTAACCGGCTTTCCTCTTAAAAGGACGTACGACATGCCCCGGGAACTAGCTATCCTGGCTTGCAGCGAATGCAAGCGCCGCAACTACACGACGA
>JAAYZJ010000496.1 GCA_012514915.1 Lentisphaerota bacterium
CGTCCGGCGTAGACGTGCTCCGTCGCGCCGGTCGCGATCGCCCGGTGGGCGACCTGCTTGAGGAGCGTCGCGTAGCGGACGTCGTCGATCGCCTCGCGGAAGCCCTCGAACTGGATCGTGTCGACATGGCGGTCGGTCGCGGGGTAGACCCAGTTGAAGGCGCGGAAGTTGTAGTGGGAGCCGAGGAAGTCGTTCCAGTCGCTCCCGCTGACCATGTAGTTGTTGGCCCCGTCGTGGTCGGCCAGATAGAGGTCCATGCCGTGCGTGCGGCGGACGAAATCGGGGTTTTCCGGGCCGGTGTGGGGATTGGCGTAGCTGGTGATCCGGGCGCCGAAGGCATGCCATTTCGCTGCCTCGGCCTTGGAATAGCTTCCGCCGTAGTTGACGAAATCCTCGTTGTAGCCGCCGTGCAGCAGATGGGCGGCGTGCGCGGTGCTGTAGGTCTTGACCCCGTGGTCGTGCATGAACGTCCAGGGCGCGCGCTGGGCGCGCAGCAGCCCCATGCCCGGCTCGTCCCAGCCGAAGCCGTACACTTGCGTGTCGGGACCGAAGTGTTTCCTGACGAGCTCGATCCCGCCGAGGATCTCGCCGGCCCAGTAGGGGGGGAGATCCTGCGCGGCCAGGGGGAGGGTCCGGTTGGTGTGCTTGAGGTAGCCGTAGTCGGGGATGCCCCGCACGGCATTGAAGAGCACGTCGGTGCGCAGGCCCGCCTCCTTGTAGATGGCGAGCTGGCGTTCAAAGAAATTCGTGTTGCCGCCCCGGAACGCGGGGACCATGGGATAGAGGAGGTTGTGTTTCCGGAAGCTGACGTACTCGTTGAGCAGGCGGCGGGCAGCCTGCTCGACGTCGCCGCCGTTTTGCTGCACATAGCGCTGGAGGTTGTTCGCGTTGTAGCTGCTGGCATAGTAGCGGCGCGCCGGGTCGTAGTTCGTCATCGGATCGGGCAGCGCGAAGGGGAGGATGCGGACGACGACGGGGATCGCGGGGGCCGGCGCGCCGTCGAGGGTGACCTGGATGTCGCCGCGGTAGATGCCGACGGCGTCCTTCGGGGCTTCCAGCGTGATCCAGATCTGCTTGAACTGGCCTTGCTGGAGGGAAAAGGGCTGGAGCGTCTCCGCGTCGGCCACGCGGTCGCGCTGCGGATTGAAGGGGACATCGATCTCGCGGGGATGGCTGATCCAGACATACTCCTCCTCGCCCCGGGGGTTGGTGACGCGCAGATAGTTGTCGAGCGTCTCCGTATCGACCCGGACGAGGTTCTCGTCGTTGAGGAGCAGTTCCGGCACCAGTTGGCGTCCCGTCGCGTCGGCGAAATAGCTGTGCCAGGCGCATCCCGTCTGCACCCAGATCTTGACGATCTTCAGATCGAGCGCGGTGGCGGGGATCACGCCGTTCCGGCCCTTCAGATCGGTGGCCTTCAGCACGACTTGCCGGACATTCCGCGGTGCGCGCAGCACCAGCGAGGCCGGCTCGAACTCGCCCTGCGCGGCGATGAACTGCACGGGCGCGCCGAAGACGCCATCGACGGGTTCGGTGTCGGCCAGTCGCTTGACGTTGCTCATGGCCGGAACGACCGCGTATTCATAGTCCGCCTGGGCCGGGGATGGTCGGGCTGACAGGCCGACGACGGCGACCGCCATCGTGGCGCAGAGGCGAGGACAAGTCTTCATGAGGCGGCAGTATACCAGAACCGAATCCGGGTGTGCATCACCAGAATGCTA
>JAAYZJ010000056.1 GCA_012514915.1 Lentisphaerota bacterium
GCCCCATGCGGGCGCGTGGATTGAAACCCAAGTAGAACCGCAAGCACCTCGCCTACTGTGGTCGCGCCCCATGCGGGCGCGTGGATTGAAACGTCATAATTCGAGCGGTGGCGGCTACGGCGGTCGCGGCGGTGGCACGGGCGGCGGTGCGGTCTATGGCCGCGCCGATCTGCCGCTGGCGCCGGGGAGCCCCGGCGGATGGTATGTGTACTCCACGGGGCTCCGGGCGGGCCAGGGGGGTGGCGCGATCCGGTTGCTGGCGGGCGGCGATATTCACCTCGATGGTACGCTGAGCGCCAACGCCATGGAGAGGGAACTCAACTACGGTGGTGTTGGCGCCAGCGGAGGGGGCATCTTCGTGGCGGCGCGGCGACTGACGGGCGACGGATTGATGCGTGCCAACGGTGCGCTTAACTACAGTCGCACAAACGCCGACGGCGGTGGTGGGCGCATCGCCGTGTGGGTCGGATTGCCGCTGGCGACCGTCGAGGCGCGGATCGCCGCCGGCGCCCCGGGGGTGACGCGGCGCGATGGCTACACGCCCTTCGCCGGCGGATCGTTCGAGGTCCTGCGTGCCAGCGACGCCGCGCAGGACGGCACGGCCGGCATCTACGGATTGGCAGGAACCGTGCTGCTGGTGCGTTGAACAGCCGTGGCCACGCCTGTCACGCCCGGCGGTGCGTGCCCTCAAGCGTTGTCGCGAGCTTTGGAAAAGTGAACCGCCAAGACGCCAGCGACGCCACAGTAAAGGGGAGAGGGAAACGCGGAACGCTCAGCGTTTAGATGCTTTCGTGAGGCGCAGGATGCGGGATTTCAAGAGCTCGAAGGGGAGGGCGATCTCGAGAACGGCTTCATGCCAGGTGGCCGGGGCGCGTTGCCAGGTGGCGCCGTCCAGCCACTCGACGTCGGCGTCGCGCCAGCAGGGCGCCATGTCCAGCCTGAGTGTGTCGACAGGGTCAACACAGAGGTTGATGATCGTGAGGATCAATCCATTACCGTTGGACGCGACATTGGCCGTCAGCGCGACGTTCGGTACCTCCATCACCGCCGCCGGCATGGCGTCGGGCGCCAGCCACCGGACGAGCCGGCGCATCAGCTCGCGCTTCTGGTAGCCGTAGAAGTTCGCCGATTGCGTGGTGAAGCAGGTCGGCGCCAGGACGATGCGGCCACCAAGGCGGTTGACACCGCGCATCAGCCCCGCGCGGCGGACACTGGCAGGCTCGGTCAGGACCGACTGGCCACGGAGGGCGAATTCGGTGACGACCTCGGTGCCTGCGTGCGGGCGCGCCTCGGCGATCTTGTCGTACTCGAGACCCCAGCGGTAATGGGCCATGCTGTAGAGGTTCTCGCCCGCAAGATCCTCGAATCCCGCGGCGGGCCTGACAATCTCCACGTCGAAATCGCTCTCCGCACCCTCGGAAACGTCCGCGCCGAGCAGGTCGGCGTAGCCGCGCCGGGCGATCTCGATGGCCGCGGCGCCATCGACCAGCAGCGGCCGCGACAGCAACTGCACGAGCTCATCATCGGCAAGCAGACGGACGGCATCGGCGTCGGCGAGCACCTGGACCGGCGCCGGGAGGGTCGTGTAGGGGAACCCGTAGCGCGAGAAGAGTCGGCTGGCCGTGGGGTAGGCGCTGGCCAGTCCCAGACCGGCCACATGGTGTCCGCGCAAGGCGTCACGCAGGGCCGTGAAGCGGTCGCGGTTGTCGCGGTACATGGCCAGGTACCCGCGCTCGATCAGGGGGTTCGAGTGGTGGTGCGTGGCGTACAGCATCAGATCGGCGCAGCCGTAGCTGAGCGCCAGGGTGCTCATTGCCTCGAGCATCGTGGCCGAGCAGAAGAAGCGGTTGTGCGGAAAGGTGTCGGCCTCGTAGTATTTCTCGACGTTGTCGGGGAGATGCTGTGCCGTGTAGAGGACGGAGGCGAGCATCGTCGGCAGCGCCAGGGGCTGGTCGGCGCCGTAGGAGGCGCCGCAGATGCGTATCCAGGGGCGGTTGTGCCCCGCGAAAGCCTGGGTGACGGCGGCGGTCGTCTCGCCGTTCCAGCGGATGCTGCCCGGCTGGCACAGACCCAGCCGTGTGCCGGGCGAGACCGCCTGCACGGCGGCGGCCGTCTCGGCCGCCAGGCTGGCGAGCGCCTCGCGCATCAGGCCGGTGTGTATCCGTTGCAGCCGCAGGGCATCGCCGTCATCCGCGCCCATGAGCCTGGCCAGTTCCTCACGCGAGTGGCGCCGCCCGGTGGCCGCGGCCATCTGTTCGAGGTGGCGCTCACAGAAGCAGTCGCAGAAGTAGTCGTCCTCGAAAAGGATCATGTGCGGATGGGCGGCGGCGACGATTTCACAGCGGTGGATGAAGCCGCGGCGGAAGTCGGGATCGAGCGCGCAGTAGTGGAAGGGCGACGTGCTGCCGTCCCGACGGGTCATCAGCGTGAAAGGCCCACCGCAGCCGAACTTGAGGGTGGCCGTGTTCCACCAGGAGATGATGAACCCCTCCGAGGCGAGCCGTTCGCGGACGCGCACGATCAGGGCGGCGATCGCCTCGTAGAGTTCGTCGCCCGGTATTCCGGTGAACCGGATCGTCTTGGCGGGCGCGATCAGGAGAAAGTGACGGATGCCAGTCGTCCGCTTGATCTCGCGCATCGCGGCGAGCATTGCCTCCTCACGGTCGGCATAGAAGACAAAGGGGATGGCCGGATCGAGCGTGCTTGGGGTTGCTTGCATCGGATCATTCTCAGGTTGGGGTTCATGCATCGTCGCATCGCGCGAGGATCCAGGGGGCGGCTTCGGCCAGCGAGGCAAATGCTGCATTGGCAGTGTGCCGTAGTAGCGACTGCTCATGCGGATAGCTGGGTATGGCCACGACAGGCAGCCCCGCCCCCTGCGCGGCCTGCACGCCGGCGAGGGTATCTTCGACGGCCAGCGAAGTGGCGGCGGCGACACCCAGCCGGCGCAGGGCTTCACGGTAGACGGTGGGGTCGGGTTTGCCCGGGCCGACCTCCTCGATGCTCAGCACCAGTTGGAAGTGGCGGTCCCACTGCATACGCGCGAGGATGCGGTCGATCAGGCCGCGCGGCGAGGACGACACGAGCGCCAGCGGAATTCGGCGCTGGTTCAGGGTCATCAAGAGGGCGTCGGCGCCGGGCATCGCGCACGACCGGCGCATCAGCCGTTGCGCCACCGCGGTCGTGATGGCCTGCGCCAGCTCGGCTGGATCGATCGGCACCTCGGGATGGGCGTCCATCACGTGTTGCAGACCGTCGGCATTGGAGAGCCCCGCCGTCCGCTCCTCCAACGCGGAGGTGAACACGATCCCCCGCTCGGCAAGGCAGGCGCGGATCGACTCCACCCAGACCGGTTCGGAGTCGATCAGGGTGCCATCCATGTCGAAAAGAACGGCCGTCAGCATGGCAGGCGTCGCGGGGGTGGGGTGGGGGGCTAGAGGCGAACCTCGGCGCCACTCCGGGCCGAGCGGTAAAGGGCGTCGAGAATGCGGATCATGTCGACCCCCTGCTGGGGTTGGAAGCAGGGCTCGGCCTGTCCCAGCAGGACATCGATGAAGTTCGTGAGGTTGCGGGCGTGTCCGCCATCGATGATCAAGCCGGAGGGCTTCAAGTCGACCAATTGTCCATCCGACTCGCCGAAGATTTCGAGTGCGCCGTCGCGCCATTCGAGACCGGCCTTCGTGCCGCGCAATTCGACGAAGCGCGTTTCGGTCTTGACGTTCGAGGCCCAACTGAATTCGATCTGCAGCAGGGCGCCGTTTTCGAAGCGGATCTGGCCCATGGCGAGATCCTCGACATCGAAGGTGCCGTCGGCAACGCGGTCGCCGAATTGCGCGTTGGCCGAGTCGCTGGAGGTCTGGTTGTCGGCGAACTTGCAGTAGGTGTTGCCGCTGACAGCCACGGGGCGGGGATTGCCCATCAGCCAGATCGCCAGGTCGATCATGTGGACGCCGAGGTCGATCAGCGGTCCGCCGCCCGACAGGGCGCGCGTCGTGAACC
>JAAYZJ010000497.1 GCA_012514915.1 Lentisphaerota bacterium
ACGCAACCCGCCTCCGCCCTGCTCGGTCCCCAGAGCATCGCCATCGACGGCCATGCCGTCCGCCTCCCCGTCGCCCCCGCCGACCCGGACCTCTTCTGGTGGCAGTTCCACCCCGCGGCCGAGCTTCCCCCCGGCGGCAGCGCCGTGCTGCAACTGTGCTTCCGCGACGATGTGCGCACCCCCCGCGCCCTGACGGTTGCCGATGCCTCCGGCAACATCCTCCCCTGGACGATCCCCCGCCGTGCGCGTCAGCCCGCTCCTCGGATCGCCGCCGTGACCTACGCCCACGACCTCTCCCGGCTCTTCGTCCAGTGCGCCTCCCCCGGCTCCCCGCCCGGGGCCTTCTGGCTAAACGGCCGTCCCGTGACGCCCGTGCGCACCCTCGCGGGCATCGACCCCCGCACCCCGGTTCTCGTGGAACTGTCTCCGCCCTTCGCGCTGGCCCCCGGCCTGCCGCTCGACCTGCGGGTGCGCTTCGCCGGCGGTATCGAGCGCCGCGCCCTCGTGCGGGTGCTCAAGGGAATCGTCCTCGACGCCCCTGGCGACATCGGCGGTCGCAAGCGCGCGAAGGAACTTGCGCTTTCCGACGAGCCTGCCGTCCTGATGATCCCCGTCGACGCCATCTGCAACGATTTGCGCGAGAACGCCCCCGGCGGTTCGGCCTGGACCGTGGTGGGCGAACGTCAACGCGCCTGGAGCCGCCGTCCGGAGAAACTCGCCGGCTTCGGCTTCTGCACGGGCGTCACGCCGGTGACCGCCGCCATCTACGGCCGCATCGCCGATGCCGTCTACGCCAAACCCTACCAGCTCGGCTGGGGCGCCGATCCCGCGCGCTTCCTCGACCAGGAAATCGATGTCCTGACCACCCAGCGCGCCGCCGCCGCCCCGCTCCCCTTCCTCTACATCCCCGAGCGCTTCGCCCGCCGCGGGCGGCATATCGCCCCGGCGGAACTCGATCTGCTGCAATGGAGCGCCCTGGCGGCGGGCGCCAAGGGGCTGAGGTGGCACTTCGGTATGAATGCCGGCGGCCTCGACGCCACGCCCGGACTGATTCCCGTGCTGCAGCGGGCCGGGGCCCAGATCCGCCGCCTCGAACCCCTGCTCGCCCCCTCGTACCCGTCGCCGACGAGACGCAGGGCGATGAGAAGAGCGGCTATGTCCGTGTGCTCACCGCCTGGTGCGGTTCGCAGGGCGTCCTCTACCTCGTCCGCGACCGCAGTCTTGGTGCCATCCCCGGCGAGCCGCCGCCTCGCGATGTGCGCGTCGAACTCAATGTCCCCCCCTGGTGCCGCGGTGCATCGATTTGCGACCTGCTCACCGGTCACGCCGTGACCCCCGCGCAAGCCGGCAGGCAGACGCTCACACTTCCCGCTATCAGCGGATTTCAATTGTTGTGGATTGATGGTATCTAAGCCTTGGAGATGAATAATGATGACAACACGCGCAAAAAATCGTATCCGCTATGCAACCGCCACGAGACTCCGCCCCCTCGGTCTACTCATTGCCAGCCTGCTGTTGCCGTGTCTGGGAATGTTGGCTTCCGCCTCTGCGGAATGCTGCGAATATCAATGGAGACTGCTGCCAGAAGGAACTAATAATATACCTGGCGATTGTTGCGGATGTGAAGGCAAACACACACTCGATGTCTCATATGAATGTTGTGACGAAGACCATCCAGAACCAGAAATCACATGTGTGCAGGAAACGCCCGAACCCTGCGATCCGGAAGCCGAAACATACACGGTGAATTACAAGATCACCGTTATATGCGCCGGGGAAATACTGGAAGAGACTACGGAGACAAGATCCTATGACCGCGACTGTAGCGATTGTTCCAGCGGGAAATGCCTCAAAGGGGCCGGGACAGCAGAACCCAGTCTTCCGACAGGCGAAGCGCCGCCAAAACACACCTTCCGGCTGGGGATGTCCACGACAGGTAAGACGTTGGGGTTCCTGCGTATGCCGGTTGAGATCAATGAAGCCGGTGTCGTTTACGCCGGGCCGATCAATCCGGTCATCCAGGCTCAGGATATAGACGTCGTCTACGACACATCAAACGCTCAATACCTGCGCCAGATCATGGCCCCCGAATGC
>JAAYZJ010000057.1 GCA_012514915.1 Lentisphaerota bacterium
CAGATGGCGCTGTCGTTCCGCATGCTGGGCCGGCTGCACGCCGCCCGCGGGCGGCAGGCGCGGGCAGCGCACTGGGAACAGCGCGCCTGCGAGCTCGGCCGGCTGATCAACGACGAACTCTGGTGCGCGCGGACGGCGTTTTACCACGACCGGACGACGCCGCAGAACTTCGTCACGCCCAAGACGGCGGCGGGGTTCTGGCCGCTGCTCGCGGGGATCTGCCCGCCGGCCCGCACCGCGGCGCTGGTCGCGCACCTGCGCAACCCGCGCACCTTCAACCGCCCCATGCCCGTGCCGGCGCTGGCGGCCGACGACATCAACTACGATCCGCGCGGCGTCTACTGGAACGGCGGGGTCTGGGCGCCGACCAACTACATGATCACGCGCGGCTTGCAGCTTGCCGGGCAGGGCGACGAGGCCCATCGCATCGCCGTTAAGTATGTCGACGGCCTGGTCAAGACCTTCGAGCAATGCACGCCGCACACGCTCTGGGAATGCTACGCCCCCGAATCGTTCCAGCCGGGGCTGGCCGCCTACACCCTCAAGTCGGTCAAACCCGACTTCGTCGGTTGGACCGGGATCGGGCCGATCGCCATGCTCATCGAGAACATCCTGGGGATCGACCTCGACCTGCCGGCCAAGCGTCTGGTCTGGGACGTCCGCCTGACCGAGAAGCACGGGATCGAGAACCTTGGCGTGGGCACGGGGACCCTGAACGCGATGTGCGCGCGGCGCGCCAGCGCCAACGCGCCGGCGTGCATCGAGCTGCGCGCCGATGCCGACCTGGCCGTGGAGATCCGCTGCGGATCCCGCCGCAAGCGCGCGCGCCTGCGCGCCGGCAAACCGCTCGCGCTTTCGGTGTAGGCATAGAACGCGCAACGTTCAACGCGCAAGTCTGCGCGGTCCGGTACGTCCCGCACTTTGCTGGTGCATGGGACTGTCTCAAACCCGACAGGTAGGGCGAGGCGTTCCCGCCGAGCCGCCAAGGTAGGACAGGCATTCCTGCCTGTCCTTGCAAGAAGAGAGAACGCTCAACGAGGACGAGGACGAGGACGAGGACGAGGAGAACGCACTCCCCCATGCCCAGTAAACACCAAGATTCCCGTCGTCCCTTCGCGGTCGGCGCGCTGCTGGCGTGGTTCCAGGCCAACCGGCGCGAAATGCCGTGGCGTGATCAGCCGGACCCCTATGCCGTCTGGGTGAGCGAGATCATGCTCCAGCAGACGCAGGTCGCGGCGGTGCGCCCGTACTTCACGCGGTTCATGCAGCGCTTCCCTACCGTGCAGGCGCTGGCGCAGGCCCCCATCGAAGACGTCCTCAAACGGTGGGAGGGGCTGGGGTACTACCGTCGCGCCCGTCTGCTCCACCAGGCGGCGCAGCAGGTGGTGGAGATGCATGGCGGCCGGCTGCCCGAGACGGCCGCCGAACTTGGCCGCCTTCCCGGCATCGGCCCCTACACGGCGGCGGCGATCGCCAGCATCTGTTTCGGCGAGGCGGTTCCCGTGGTCGATGGCAATGTCGCGCGGGTGTTCGCCCGCTACCGGTTGCTGCGGGACGACTTCAGCAAGTTGCCGGCGCGGCAGGCGCTGGCCAAGTGGCTACAGCCGGCCTTAGATGGTGCCGCGCATTCCGGCGATCTGAACCAGGCGATGATGGAGCTCGGCGCCCTCGTCTGCCGGCCGCGCAATCCTGACTGCACCGCCTGTCCGCTGGCGGCCGCTTGCAGCGCGCGGGCACGGGGCGTTCAGGCCGACTATCCCGCGCGACTGGCCAGACGCCCGGTGCCGGTGCGGCCGGAGGTGGCCATCGCGCTGCGCCGCGGCGGGCGCCTGCTGCTGGCGCGCCGCGACGGAACCGGGCTGCTGGGCGGACTGTGGGAGCTGCCAGGCGGCGGTGTCGTACCCGGCGAGACCGCCGCAGAGGCGGCGGCGCGGTTGCTCCGCGACATCGCCGGTCTGGAGGCGGGAACGCTGACTGCCCAAGGGAGCATCACGCACGCCTTCTCTCACTTCACCCAACTTCTACATCTGTTCGCGGCCGACCGTATCCGCGGCCGGGTCAAGATCCGTGCAGGGGGCGCCCTCGCCTGGGTGACCGCTGCCGATCTCGACCGGCTGCCCCTGACGACTACGACCCGGCGGGCGTTGGATCTGCAGCGGGATCAGCCCACCCGGCGGCGCGCGCAACGGCGCGGCGCCAGCCCGCGAGCTGTTGCCGCCGCCAAGGCTCATCGCGCGCGGGGGTGAACATGTGGGGAGCCGGGGCGTCGGCCCCCGCCGCAGGCGCCGGCCACCCCAGTGCCTGCGCGGCCAGCGCGGCGGCGCCCAGCGCCGTTGTCTCGGTGCAGGCGGGGCGTTCGATGCGGCAGCCGAGGAGGTTGGCCTGGATCTGCATCAGGAAATCGTCCGCCGAGGCCCCGCCGTCGACCCGGAGGACATTGAGGGGGCACCCCGCATCGGCCTCCATCGCCGCAGCGAGCTCGGCGCATTGGAAGGCGATCGCCTCCTCGGCGGCGCGGATGATGTGGCGGCGTCCCGTGCCGCGGGTCATGCCCACGATCGCGCCGCGCGCGTAGGCATCCCAGTGCGGCGCCCCCAGCCCCGCGAAGGCGGGCACGAGGTAGACGCCGCCGGTGTCGGGCACGGACGCCGCCAGCGGGCCGGCGTCGGACGCGCGCGCCAGGATGCCGAGCTCATCGCGCAGCCACTGCATGATCGCCCCGCCCATGAACACGCTCCCCTCCAGGGCGTAGCCGGGCGCGCCTACGCGCGTCTGCGCGGTAAGGGTTGTCAGCAGACCCTGACGCGAACGGACGGGCTCGGCTCCGGTGTTCATCAGCAGGAAGCAGCCGGTGCCGTAGGTGTTCTTGGCTTCGCCGGGGGCCAGGCACCCCTGCCCGAAGAGGGCGGCCTGCTGGTCGCCGGCGATGCCGAGGATCGGGAGCGTGTGCGTGCCGATCCGGCCGTGCCCGGCCAGGCCGGACGACGGCACGACTGCTGGCAGCATGGCGGCGGGAATGTCAAAGAGCGCCAGCAGGTCGTCGTCCCAGCGCAGCGTGCCGATGTTGAACAACTGGGTGCGCGAGGCGTTGGTGAAATCGGTGGCGTGGACGGCCCCCGCCGTCAGTTTCCAGATGAGCCAGCTATCGATCGTCCCCGCGAGGAGCTCGCCGCGCCGGGCGGCCTCGCGGGCGCCGTCGACGTGATCGAGGATCCAGCCGAGCTTCGCGGCGGAGAAATAGGGATCGAGCACCAGCCCTGTTTTCTCCCGGATATCCGCTTCGGCGCCATCGCGCCGCAGCGTCTCGCAGCGGTCGGCAGTCCGGCGGCACTGCCAGACGATCGCGGGATGGACGGGACGACCCGTCCGCCGGTTCCAGACAACGACCGTCTCGCGCTGATTGGCCAGCGCCAGCGCCGCGACCGCGCCGGCCCCGACGCCGGCCGCCGCGAGCACCTCGTCGATGACCGCGCGCTGCGAGTTCCAGATCGCCTCGGGGTCGTGTTCGACCCAGCCCGGTTGCGGGTAGAGCTGCGGAAACTCGCGCTGCACCGTGGCCACCGGGCGCAGCCCGGCATCGAACAGCAGGGCCCGGGAACTGGTGGTTCCCTGATCGAGGGCCAGGATCAGCGGTCGTTCTTGCATGCAGCCTCCGCAGTGTGCCGGGCGTCTTCGTGGGCCCGGCGTTCAAAGTCCCAGGTCGAGCTGCCCCGCGACGGTGATCTTGCGTCCCCGTTCGAGGGCGGGATCCGAGGTGTCGTACAGGACGAACTTGACGTCCGGAAAGAGGCGCGAGAGCTCGGCGCGGATGTAGTTCTCGACGGCCTGGACATTGGCCGGATCATCGTCGGAGAAGCCGACGCTGATCGGATTCCAGCGTTTGCCCGCCGGGGTGCGCTGCAGCACGCGGATGATGTGCTCGAGGAAATCCCGGATGGCGACCTGCTTGCGCACCTCGGCGGGGACGGGCCGCCCGCCGTCCTGGAGCAGGCGGGTCTGGAAGTCGGGCGAGGTCACGGCGTGGTAGCGGTTGAGCGAGAGGTAGCGGTCGAGCTCCTCCGCGTCGGTGCCGAACCCGGTGACGTTGTCGAAGACGGCCCGGTAGCCGCGGAGGTTGGCCATCATCGCCGCGCGTTCGGACGGGGTCAGGACGAGGTCGATGAAGCGCTGCACGCCCTGCCGCAGGGTAGCGCTGGCATGGCCGCGGGCCGTCACGATGGCGAAGAGCCGGCCCTCGACGAGCGTCCGCCGGAAGGTGGCGAAGCTGGGGCCGGGCGCCTCGTGGCCATCGAGCACGCGCCGCAGCGCCTGCTCGGTGTCGGCCAGGAAGCGGTTGCCGCGCGGATCGGGCTCGTCCTGGAACTCGGCGAACGCGAGTTCCCATCGGCCCTGCGGCGGCCGGTAGCGGTCCGTCTCGCCGCGGATCACACTGAACACGGAGGTCGAGACGGCATGCGGCCGCCAACTGCCGTCGGGCTGTCGCTTCTCCAGGTGGATGCGCGTCGGCATGTGGAGGATATTGTCGTCCCAGTCGAAAATGTAATACTTGTAGTCGCGGTCGGCGACCCGTTCATTCACGGCTGGTGGAATCGTAGCGCTCACAGGTTCCAGTGTGCAACGTGGCCTGCGCGGGGTCAACTCCAATGTTGAACAATGTTGAACAATGTTGAACACGAGCGTATTTGGTTGGAAGCTGTGAAATAATCGCCCGAATACGGTCGGGACGGAGCCCGACCCTCCATAACGCAAGGAAAACGGCGTATTTTTGACCACTGGGGGGCGCGGCGACAACCGCACCCTCTTTTATCACAGCTTCTAGGTGGCCGGGGTGCGATGACAGTGCATTAAGAAGTGGGTAAACGGCGTCCCATTCCTGATTTTTAGACAGGATGACAGGAGTTC
>JAAYZJ010000498.1 GCA_012514915.1 Lentisphaerota bacterium
AGTGGTCCGACGGCTCCGCGCTGACCGCCGCCGACTTCGTGTATTCGTGGAAGCGCGCCGCGGCCCCCGAGACCGCCGCCGACTACTCCTACATGCTCAACGGCATCGTGGGCTACCCGGATAACCTGAACGTCACCGCCGACGGCGACGATAAGCTCACGGTCGTGCTCACCGCGCCCTGCGCGTACATGCTCGACCTGGCCGCGTTCCCGACTTTCTACCCGGTCAAGCAGTCCGTCGTGGAGGCCGCCGAGGGCTTCAAAGATGCCAGCGGCGCCATCATCGACGCGGGCGCCTGGGCGACCGAGGCTGGCTTTGTCTCCTGCGGCGCGTACATGCTCGAGAGCTGGACGCACAACGAGAGCATGGTCTACGTCAAGAATCCCTATTGGTACGACGCGGACAACGTGAAGATCGCGAAGCTGGAGTTCATGCTCTCCGCCGACGACACCGCGATCTTTGCCGCCTATCAGGCGGGCAACCTGGACTTTATCGACACGGTTCCGACCGACGAGATCAAGAACCTCAAGTCCAACCCCGAGTTCCATATCATCCCGAACCTGGGCACGTACTATGTCACCTTCAACGTCGGTTCGCCGCTGTTTGAGGGCAAAACCGTGGAGCAGGCCGCCGCGGTGCGCAAGGCGATCAGCCGGCTGATCAACCGCCAGTACATCATCGACACCGTCGGCCAGTGCGAACAGGAGATCGCCACGAGCTTCATCCCGGCGGGCATGGCGGACGGCCATGGCGGCGTGTTCAAGACCAGTGACGCCGAGTTTGCCTACCCGGTCGGGAACGGCTACTTTGCCGAGGAGCCGAGCGAGGCCGACGCGATCGCGCTGCTTGAGAGCGCGGGCTACAAGTTCACGGACGGTAAGCTTGACGCTTCCACGCCGCTTGCGTTCGAGTACATCACCAACGAATCCACCGGCCACATCGCCATCGCGCAGTGCATCCAGGCGGACCTGGCCAAGGTCGGCATCGTTGTGACGATCAAGACCGTCGACTGGGACACGTTCCTCGCCGAGCGCAAGGCCGGCAACTTTGACGTTGCCCGCAACGGTTGGCTCGCCGACTTCAACGACCCGATCAACATGCTCGAAATGTGGACCACCGAGAGCGGCAACAACGACGCGCAGTACGGCAGGGGCGGTTCCGCCGCGCCCGCCTGGGCTGAGTTCGACGGCCTGATCGCGCAGATCAAGGCCTCCACCGACTTTGTCGAGCGCGAAGCGCTGATGCACGCGGCCGAGGATATCCTCATGGAGACCGGCGCGCTCTGCCCGATCTACTACTACAACGACCTGTACATGCAGAAGGCCAACATGAGCGGCTTCTACGCCAGCCTGTTCGGCACGAAGTACTTCATGTACTGCGACATCGCCAAATAAGTCAAGAACTACGCGAAAAAGGCCGTCCGCAAGGACGGCCTTTTTTTTGCCCGCGCACCGTGGTATAATAAGCGGCGAACCGGCGCGGGACGGGGGACGGAGGGCGGGGAACCGGGAACGTTGGAGGCTCCGCCTCCAAACCACCGCCAAAGGGCCGAAGGCCCTTTGGAAACCCATTCGGAAAAGAATACTTTTCGCATCTTTTGCTTCTTTTCTTTAAGAAAAGAAGCGGGAGTTTGAGGGCGGAGCCCTCAACGTCCCCCGTCCTCGTCGTTCCCCGGTCCCCGTCCCTCGTCACTCGTTCCCCGC
>JAAYZJ010000499.1 GCA_012514915.1 Lentisphaerota bacterium
ACGACGAGGCTCCCGTCCCGACGCGTCTGGATGTCTGGTGGCGCGGACGCCCCCGGAACGTGGCCTTCATGCTGGCGGTGGCCTGCATGGTCCGCCGCCGTTCGGGCCGGCGCGCCGATCTTCGCCTATGCCGGATCGTGGAGCAGGAGGAGGACGTCGGGGAATCGCGCCGCGAGCTCGCCAGTTTTTTGAGCCAGGCACGGGTGGATGCCGATGTCCATGTGCTCGTGCTCCAGGCCGAGGCGCCCTTCGACCGGATCGTCCGGGAATCGTCGGATGCCCGCTACGTCTTTCTCGGCCTGCGGCTGCCGGGCGGGGACGAGGCGGACGATGCCTATGCGGCCTACTACCGGCAGATGCTGGCCGCGCTCGATCCGCTGCCGACGACGGTTCTGGCGATGGCCGCGGAGTCGGTGGATTTCCAGAGCATTTTCAGTACGGAAGCGTGAGCGCGTCCTCGTCGGGCCAGGTCGGGGGATCGGGCGGCCGGCGGATCGCCTCGGTAAAGGGTGGATCGCTCCATCGCACCAGGCCCTCCGCCGTGATGAATCCCGCCGCGAACGCGACATTGCAGCCCCAGCGGTCGGTTTCGGCCGTGTAGGCGATGACATCGGGTATGCGGTCGTAGCGGTGGTTGTCCGGCAGACGCGCCCCCCAGGGGATGCCGCATTGCACCACAGCGGTCAGGCGCGGGTTGAAGGGATTCCGCCCCGTGAACCACAGGCCGTGGCCCCGGCGGGGCAGCACACGTCCGGCCAAATGGAACTGATCCGGTGCGACCGTCACACCGCCGGCCTCGAGAACCCGCCGCGCCAGTCGGCTGGTCTCCGGCTCGCCGAAGACAAAGAGGTTGCGGCGGGCGGCCTGCGCGAGGTCCAGGTCCGCCTCCAGCGTCGCCGCCGGGCGCGCAAAGGCGAAGCGCTGCCACTCCTGCGCCCGCGCCAGCAGGTTGGTCCATCCGCTGCCGGTGCCGCCATCGTCGCCGCCAACCATCAGGAACGGCGCCAGGAAGGCATCCTGCAGCCGGCTCCCCGTGGCGCCCGGCCGCATGCGGGGGCGTGGCGGCGGCTTGGGGTTGGTGCGCTGGAGGTTCGTTTCGAGGAACTGCTGCACCAGCGGATGAAACCACGAGGCGCCGAACACGTCGTGCCCGGCATGGGAGAAGGTGATGAAGCGCGTGTTCGTGGCGCCTAGCCGGACCAGCTCGGCGGGCGGGAAGCGCCCCTGCTCCCAGGAGACGAGATCATCGTAGCGGCCATGCGTGCCCAGCACGGGTGTGTGCAGCAGACGGTCGAGGTAGCGGGTGGCGAACTGGGTGTCGACCAGTTCGCGCTGCCAGCCGGGGAGATCGCCCGGCCGAAGGCCGTGCCAGACGTAGAAGTCGCCGCGCCCGCAGAGCGGCAGGAGGGCGTTGAACCGGTCGGCCCAGCGGGCGCCGAGGCACCAGACGCCGAGCCCTCCCATCGAGAGGCCGCTCAGCACCACCCGGTTGGTGTCGGCCCCGAAGCGCAGCCGCATTTCGTCGATCACCCGCAGCACATCCTGTTCGCCGATGTGCTGGTAGTCGGTGTTGCCCCGGCCGAAGGGCGCGGCGATCAGCGCGCCGGTCCGCTCGGCCAGGTTGGTCATGACGAGCGGA
>JAAYZJ010000500.1 GCA_012514915.1 Lentisphaerota bacterium
AGCATCCTCGTCAAGCCCCAGAAGATCATGGCCCAGACGCTGATCGACAAGGTCACCACCGCCATGTCGGAGGGCGACGTGCTCAAGGCCCTCAAGGCCTGCGAGAGCGAGCCGGGGCCGCTGGCCAACATCCTCGTCGCCGGTTTCAGCCACGTCGAGGAGGGCTTCGACATCATCCAGGAAGCCATCGGCACGGCGGCCGACATCGAGACCGAGCGCCTGATGCAGCGGCTGAACTGGATCTCCGTCATGGCCAACATCGCCCCGATGCTCGGCCTGCTCGGAACCGTGCAGGGCATGATCATGGCCTTCGAGGGCCTCGCCACCGGCGCCCCCGACGTCGGCGCCCTCGCCCTGGCCATCTCGCAGGCGCTCTGGACCACGGCCGGCGGTCTGGTCGTCGCCATCCCGACCGTGACGTTCTTCTACGGGATCCGCAACAACGCCAACCGCGTGATCCTGCGCATGCAGGCGATGACGTTCGAGCTGATCAAGGATCTGCGCAACGTCGAAGTCGTCGAGAACTGAGCCCCCCGCGCCAACCCCCGAGGGCTTCACGATGGCCAAGAAACGCAACGTTGAAGGATGCGAGATGAACATGACGCCGATGATCGACGTCGTGTTCCAGCTCATCATCTTCTTCGTGGTGACGCTGAAGATGACCGAGGAGATCAACCCCGACATCGTCCTCGAAGACGGCAAGCACGGCGAGATCATCACGGCCGACAACCAGCCGACGCAGACCGTCACGATCGAGGTCAGCCGCCGGGGACGCATCTCCATCAGCAACGCCACGCTCTCGATAGGCATGCTCGAGAACATCATCCGCAGCCGCTACAACAAATTCGGCCCCTTTCCCGTGATGATCCGCGCCGACTACCGGACTCAGCACGAGGATGTCAAGCGGGTGATGGACGCATGTACACGCAACGGGGTCTGGAAGGTCGGGTTCATCGCCGTGCAAGACCGCCGGGTTAAAGGCGCCGCGCGCCCGAAGTAGGAGCCTGCCATGGCATTAAGACGCCGGAAACTCGAGGATACAAATCCCCAGCTCGAGATGACGCCGATGATCGACGTCGTCTTCCAGCTCCTGATCTTTTTCATTGTCACGCTCAAGCAGGAGGACATCCTGGCGCGCCTGATGGCCTCGCGGCCGGCGCCCGACCCCAACGCGGTGCCCGACAAGCAGCCCGACCTGATCAACATCGACGTCCACCGCGGCGGCTACATCTTCCGCGGCAAGCCGCTCACGCTCGACGGGCTCGACCGGCAGATCGAGCGCTATTCGGAGATCAGCAAGAAGGCCAACGTCATTATCCGCTGCACGGCCGACTCGCCCCACAAGTTCCTCGTCCAGGTCCTCGACATCTGCAACAAGCATGGCATGGTGAACCTGTCGATCTTCAGCCTCTAGCGCTGCCCACACGGAGTCCGTCATGACGATGCACCAGGACAATCTACCCCCGCTCCAGGATCCGGCCTTCCAGGAGATGATGGACCTGTTCAAGGAGAAAAACTACTGGCAGCGGCTGCAGCAGATTGTCAACGGGATCGGCAAGCCCAAGGACAGCCGCGAATACAAGATCGCGCAGACCGAGCTGCAGCGGCAGGCTGCACCGTTGCTGGCGATCGCGTTGCCCGCAATCTGCGTGGCGATGCTGGCCATCTTTGCCAATGCCAAGGTTGGCCAGGAGCGCGTGATCGAGACCGAGATCATGGACGTGCAGGAGATCGAGGATCTCCAGGAGATCATCGATCGCGAGGTGCTGCCCGACGACATCCAGCCGCAGGACATCGTCTTTACGCCCGATATAGCCATGAGCACGCCGGCTCCGTCGCCGACAACCGATGGCCCGATGAGCCCGCAGCCGGCGGCCTTCGACGCCGTCATGCAGGTGCGCAGCCCCGTGATCCTGCGCAACATCTTCGGGTCGACCCGCTCGGCCGGCACGCGCGGCCAGCTCATCACCAGCGGCGGCGGCAATGCCGCCACCGAGACGGCCGTCATGCGGGCGCTGCGCTGGCTCAAGACCAAGCAGCAGCCCGATGGCTCCTGGCCGCGCAACAAGTCGGCCATGACCGCACTGGCGATCCTCTGCTACCTGGCGCACGGCGAGAAGCCGGGTTCCTCCGAGGAGTTCGGCGACAACGTCCAGCGCGGCATCGAGTATCTGCTCAAGTCGCAGCCGTCGAACGGCCAGTGGCGCGGCAACTACGAGCACTACATCGTGACGTACGCGCTCAGCGAGGCCTACGGCATGACGATGAACCCCAACGTCAAGTCGGCGGTCGACCGCGCGGTCAAGCTGATCATCGACGGCCAGCATGTCACCGGCGGCTGGGACTATGGTCTCAAGCCGGGCGACCGCGACGACACTTCGGTCATGGGCTGGGCGGCGCAGGCGTTGAAGGCCGCCATGATGGCCGACTTCTACAGCGACCCTGAGGCGCTCCTGCGGGCCAGCAAGCTCTC
>JAAYZJ010000501.1 GCA_012514915.1 Lentisphaerota bacterium
CGGCCGGCGATCAGTTCGAGCGAGAGCCGCTCGGTGCCGCGTTCCAGGAAACTCTGGACGGTCACTTTCGTCAGGGGTGGCTTGTCGATCATGCATGTCCGGCCGGCGGCTTGCGCCGCCGGCCGCTCCCGAGCACCCTAGTTGCCGTGACGCGCCTCGACCTGCTTGTCGCGCTGCTTGCGCAGCTGCCGGGTCACCTTGTCCATCGCCTCGTCAATCGCCGTCATGACGTTTTCGCCGTGTTCGCCCACGCCGACGACCTGCGCGCCCTTGACCTGAACCACGAACTCGGCCTGGTAGAGGCGACGTTCGAAACCGAGAATGACATGAACATGCTCAACCTTCGGAAACTCGGCGCACAGCGTGTCGGCCTGTTCCCGGGCATACTGCTGCAGGCGCTCGTTGATCTGCGCATGTCGCGCGGTGATTTCTGTGCTCATGTGGTGTCCTTTCGTGCGTTAAAACGGGTGCATCAGCACCCCTACATTCTGAAACTCCGCCCGAGATAGAGCTCGCGCGCGGCGGGATCGTTGATCAGAAACTCGCTGGTTCCCTCCCGCAGCACCTGACCGTCGCAGATCAGGTAGGCCCGGTCGACCACCGCCAGCGTCTCGCGGACATTGTGGTCGGTGATCACGATGCCCAGTCCCTTGTCGCGCAATCCGCGGATGATCTGCTGAATATCGTGGACCGCCAGCGGATCGACGCCGCTGAACGGCTCGTCGAGCATCAGGATCGTCGGTCGCCGCACGAGCGAACGGGCGATCTCGAGCTTGCGCCGCTCGCCGCCGCTCAGCGTGTAGGCGCGCTGCTTGGCGACGTGCTCCAGGTGGAGATCGCCGAGCAGTTCCTCGAGGCGCGCCTGCCGCGCCGACGCGTTCAGGTCCAATGTCTCGAGAATCGCGTTGATGTTGTCCTCGACCGAAAGCTTACGAAAGACCGAGGCCTCCTGCGCCAGGTAGCCCAGCCCCATGCGCGCCCGTCGGAACACCGGCAGGCGCGTGACCGGAGTCCCCTGGAACAGCACCTCTCCGCCGTTGGGCCTGACCAGCCCGACAATCATGTAGAATGTGGTCGTCTTGCCGGCCCCGTTCGGCCCGAGGATGCCGACGATCTCGCCGCAGGAGATATGGAGCCCCACGCCCTTGACGACCGTCCGCCCCCGGTACCGCTTGACCAAATCGATCGCCTGCAGGTCGGGCCGGCCGTCGGTGGCGGCCGGCACAGGCTGCATCAGCGTCTCCAGCGCGTGGTTCACGGCAGCATCCGTTTGCCATCGCCCGACACCGACGTCGGCTGCAGCACCATGCGGGCCGGCTCGCACTCCATCCGCTCGTCGTCCACCCAGATCGTGATCTTGCGTCCCCAGATCCGGTCCTTTTCCCGCTGCAGGACGGCATCGCCCGTCATCACGATCTTGCCGGTGGCCTTCGTGTAGACCGCCTCGGCGCAGCGCGCGCTGCGGTTCTCGTTGACCAGCACCACGTTTCCGAGACAGCGGACCTGCTTAATGTCGTTGGTGCCCTCGAGCAGCACGATAACCCGGTCGGCCGTCATGGTGAACTCGGGATCGGCGACCTTGACGTTCTCCTCGAACAGGATCGCCGA
>JAAYZJ010000058.1 GCA_012514915.1 Lentisphaerota bacterium
AAGCGGACGCCGCATTCGAGCGTCAACAGGCGGCCGCTGAAGGCCATCTGGGCGCGCTCGGCGGCGGTCAGGAAGCCGCCGGCTGCGAGGAAGCCGCGCGCCAGCGCCTCGAAGATGTCGCGGCGGCAGATCGCCGAGGCGTAGTCGAGGCTGTCCTCGGCGATGTTCAGCGTGGCCGAGCGGACCATGTCGCCGAAGTCGTAGAGCGACGAACCGGGCATCAGCGTGTCGAGGTCGATCACGCAGATCCCCTCGCCGGTGGCGTCGTCCAGCAGGACGTTGTTGATCTTGGTGTCGTTGTGGGTGGCGCGTTCGGGGATTTCGCCCGCCGCCATCATCGCCACCAGGCGGCCGGCGTCGGCTTCCTGCGCCAGGGCGAAGTCGATCTCCCGCTGCACGGCGGCGGCGCGGCCGAGCGGATCGGCGCGCAGGGCCGCGTGGAGCGCCGCGTAGCGTTTGGGGGTGTGGTGGAAGTCGGGGATCGTCTCGTTCAGCCGGCCGCCCGGCATGTCGGCCAGCAGCGCCTGGAAACGGGCGAAGGCGCGGGCGGCTTCGAAGGCCTTGGCGGGCGTGTCGACGATGTCGACCGTCGAGCACTTCTCGATGAAATGGTAGCAGCGCCAGGCTTCACCTCGCGCGTTCTGCAGCAGGATGCCTCCGTCGCGGGTCGGGACGAGGGTCAGCGCGCGGCGCGAGGCCTCGGGGGCGCCCGCGGCCAGCAGGCTGGCCCGCGCGTGGGTCGTGACGCGGCGCACGTTCTCCATTAAACTGGCCGGGTCGCGGAAGACGGTCGTATTGAGCCGCTGCAGCGTGTAGTGCACCAAGGTGCCGGCCTGGTCGAACGTTAGCTGGAAGGTGTCGTTGATGTGGCCCGTGCCGAACGGCAGGGCCGAGATCAAGTCGCCCGGGATGGAGAACCCCGCGACGACGTCGCGCAAGTCCTGGTCGGTCAGCGTATTCATGAGGATGCTTTCTCTCGCAGTGGGCCGGAGGGGGGGGGACACGACGGGCGCGGTGCGGTCATCGCCCGCACCCGAAGGGGCACAGGATACTGACCGGGCGCCGTGCGCGTCAACCTCGTTGTTGGTCTATTCGGGTTTCCAGGCGGGGTCGTTCGGCGTCCAGAACATCACGGGGGCCACGATGCCGCCCGTTCCCACCTCGTTCATGGCCTTGTTGACGACCCGCACCACGACCCAATTCTCCCCGCCGGGCACGATGGCTCCCGAGGCATCCAGATCGAAGGGGCGGAAGGTTCCCGGCACGCCGGGGAGGCCGCCGACCGGCTCGCGGTTCGTCCCCAGGTACTGGCCATTGACCCAGACCGACGCCAGCTCGTCGACGCCGCCGAACCACAGGTAGACCGGGCGCCCCTTGAAGGTTTCCGGCACGGCGACCTTCTGCCGGTACCAGGCGATCCCCTTGTAGTAGTGGAGCCCCTGGTCCGACCAGCTCCGGGAACTCGTCTTCATCGGCTGCCAGCCGCCGCCGAGCTCGCCCGGCCGGTGCCAGCCGCCGATCTCGCCGATCTCCGCCGGATCGATCAGGAAGAGCCATTCATCGGCCAGCGGCGCCACGAGCCGGCCCATGTCCACCGTGCGGGCATGGCCCGACTCGACGGGCAGGCGGTAGAAGCGGTTCAGGTAGGAGATGACGCCGCCGCCCTTGCGCATGCCCCAGCGCCCCTCGCCCTCGATATACACGGAAGACAGGCTCTCGCTCAGGGCGATATAGGCCTGGAGCTTGTCGTGGGCCTGTTTGAAATCAAAGCGGTTGCGCGCCAGGATCATGTCGAGAAACAGATCCATCCGCTCGTATCCCTGGCGGAGCCACGCGACCCGCTCCCCATAGACGGGCGCCGCGCCGGGCGCGGCCGCCAGGGCCGCCGCCTGCTCCAGGAGTCCGCGCAGCTCGTCGCGGCGCGGATGGTCCATGAACATCGGGAAATAGGCGTAGCTCGACCCGGTGCACCAGGGGGTGTCGCGCACGGCCGCCTCGAGCTGCTCGAAGTAGTTCCGCATGGGCGCCTCGGCTGGTCCGTAGAACAGGCGGTAGAACTCGCCCAGCAGCGCATCGACGTCGGTCTGGGTGTTCCACATCAGGCGGGCGGCGACGTAGAGCGTCAGCGGGTCGGTGTCCCACATGAAGCCGCCGCCGATGCATTCGACGCGCATGACATTGACGCCCAGGCTGTGCAGCGCCGGGATTTCGGTGCGGACGCGGTCGATCTGGGTCTTGGGGAACTGCACGCAGGCCAGGTTGTTGTAGTAGCCGCGGTAGTAGAGCTCGTTGGGCTTGAGCGCGCTCCAGGCCTCGATCAGCCAGCGCAGGGTGTGGCGGTCGGGGCTCATGGGGTTGTCCATGCCGCGCAGGCGATCCATGTTGATGGGCGCGAAGGCGCCGACGATGCGGGGATTGGGCTTGATCGCCTCGGGCGGGGGCATCATGTGCGAGGCGTAGACGTACCAGACGATGTGCAGGTTGGGATAGTCCTTCTCGAGCAGGTCGAGGACGCGGTTGTAGAACGCAATGTAGCGGCCGGTGTGGGCGATGCGGTCGGCAAAGGGGTCGAACACCCCGCCGTCGAGCGCCTGGCAGTCGGGGCATTCGCAGTAGCCGCCTCCGTCGTTGGGCCCCATGCCGACGTAGAATTTCTCGGTTGTCGGCGCGTGGTTCTTCCGCAGGGTCTGCGCGGTCAGCTCGGCGGCCCCGGGGTTGGACGCGCAGATCTGGCGCAACTGGCGGGTGCCGCCGATCAAGGCGAAATATTCAGGATGCTCGCGGAACACCCGTTTCCCCGCGGCGCCGGTGTAGGGGGGGATGCCGTGGCCGCCGGTCGAGCGCCGCTTGCCGCCCAGCCGCTGCCGGGCGATCCAGCCGGTGGTGGCCGACTGCCACGGCTGCAGCAGGCGCAGCTCCATCGAGGGGGCCTGGACCGTCTCCTGGGCGGCGACGGCCGCCGTCGGCGCCGCGGGCAGCACGCGTCCCAGGTCGCCGGGCGCGTACCAGCGGACCCCGAGCTGCTCGAGCAGCTCGTAGACGCCGAAGAGCGTCCCCTCGTCCGACAGCCCGCGGATGTCGATGCGGGCGGGCGTCACCCGCAGCGCGAAGGAGGAGGGGTTGTCGCCGGCGGCGCGGGCGGCGGCATCGAGGGCCGCGTCGGCCGCGGTTCCCAGAAAGACCGGCGTCAGGCCGGCGGGGATCGCGTCGGCCGCGACGACCGGCAGCACGGCTCCGGAGATCAGCCGCAGATGCTCGACCAGTTCCCCGGCGGCCTGCTGTTCCTGCGTCGCCGGCTGCGCGGGAAGGACGA
>JAAYZJ010000502.1 GCA_012514915.1 Lentisphaerota bacterium
ACAAGCCGGTCAAGACGCCCAAGTACAAGACGCTGTGACCCGGGCACGATGGCGGTGCGGTTCATCCTGCGGTTCATCCTTATCGACGGCGATGTCGACGGATCGGGCTGATCATGGTATGCTGGTTGTCACCCATACCATGAAAGACGCTGATGACTTTTCTTGAATTAGGACTGCGCGACGAATTGATCCAGGCGATTGCCGAGATGGGGTTCGTCGAACCGATGCCGATCCAGGAGCAGACGATTCCCGCCCTGCTCGAACGCCCGACCGACTTCGTCGGGCTGGCCCAGACCGGCACCGGCAAGACCGGGGCGTTCGGCTTGCCGCTGCTGAACAGGATCGACCCGGCGCGCAAGGTGCCGCAGAGCGTGATTCTCTGCCCGACCCGCGAACTCTGCCTGCAGATCGTCCAGGAGCTGCGCCAGTTCGGCAAGCTCCTCAAGGGGTTCCGCATCGTCGCCGTCTACGGCGGGGCGAGCATCTCGCTGCAGATCAACGAGCTGCGCCGCGGCGCGCAGGTGGTCGTCGCCACGCCGGGGCGCCTGCTCGACATCATCCAGCGGGGGGCGATCGACCTGACGCAGGTCGAGACCGCCGTGCTCGACGAGGCCGACGAGATGCTCGACATGGGGTTCCAGGAGGATCTCGAGCGGATCATCAAGTCGCTGCCGGAGGGCAGGAAGACGTGGATGTTCTCGGCCACGATGGGGCGCGAGGTGGCCGGCATCGCCAAGCGCTACCTGAGCGACCCCGTCGAGGTCACCATCGGCACGCGCAACCAGACGGCCAGCAACATCACGCACCACTGCTACGTCGTCCACCCCTCGCACCGCTACGCGAGCCTGCGGCGCATCATCGACATGACGCCCGACCTGTTCGGGCTGATCTTCCGCCGCACGCGGCGCGACACGCAGGAGCTGGCCGACATGCTGGCCCGCGACGGGTACCAGGCCGAGCCCCTGCACGGCGATCTGTCGCAGGCCCAGCGCGACCACGTCATGGGCCGCTTCCGGCGCCGCCAGGTCCGCCTGCTGATCGCGACCGACGTCGCCGCCCGCGGCATCGATGTCGACGACATCACCCACATCATCCATTACGATCTGCCCGACGACATCGACGTCTACACCCACCGCAGCGGGCGGACCGCGCGCGCCGGCAAGTCGGGCCTCTCGATCGTCTTCATCAGCCCGGCCGAGCGCTACCGCATCGGCCAGATGGAGCGGCGGCTGCGCATCCGCTTCGCCGACCAGCAGGTGCCCGACGGGCAGGCCGTCTGCCAGCAGCGGATGCTCAAGATGGCGGCCGACCTGGCCGCGATGGAGGTCGACGAGGCGGCCATCGAGAAGTTCTACCCGACGATCGACGAGCAGCTGGCTCCGCTCAGCCGCGACGATCTGCTCAAGCGGCTGGTGACGGCCGAGCTCAAGCGGATCAAGGGGACGCACATCTCCCACCAGAACCTGAACGCCGGCGCGGCGGCGCGCGCCGCCGCGCCCGTGCAGAGCCGGCGGGGCCGCGAGACCGGCCCCATGCACACGTTCGAGCTGAACGTCGGCCGCGACGACGGCATCAACGAAGGGGCGATCGTGCGGCTGGTCTGCGAGAACGGCGCCCTGCAGTCGCGCCAGATCGGCGCGATCCAGATGAACGCGCAGAGCACATTCTTCGACGTCGCCGCCGACACCGCCGACCAGGTGCGCGAGGGGCTGCGCGAGGCCCTCCTCGACGGCCATGCCGTCAAGGTGCGCGACGCGGAGCCCGGCGCGGCCGCCCGTCCACGCCCCCACCCCGTCAAGCATTTCAATCCGCACCGCCGCACGGGTCCCGGCGGCGGCTACAGCCACGGCCGCAAACCCACGCCGCCGTTCCGCGGCAAGCCGTTCCGCAAAACGTCGCCACGCGGGTGAATAATTCGCCGCCTCCAGGCGTCTATGTCATGGCGAACATGTCGGATGACTGGCTGAGACGGGCACGCAACGGCGATGCCGAGGCCTTCGCCCAAGCTTTCGAAAGCCTGCGGGGAGCGGTGTACGCCGTCGCGGTTCGCCTGGCGGGGCCGGACGAGGCCGACGATGTGACGATGGAGACGTTTCTGCGGGCGTGGCAGGCGGTCGGACAGTTCAATGGGCGCTCCTCCCTGAAGTCCTGGCTCTACCGGATCGCGCACAATTGCGCCATCGACGCCATCCGGAAGCGCTCGCGCCGGCGCGAGGTGCTCCCCGCGCCGGACGACGACGGACGCGGCCCGCTGGAGCAGGTGCCGGACGCGGGCACCCCGCATCCGGCCCGCGGGCTGGAGCGCGGCGAGCTGCGCGACGAACTGGACCGGGCCCTGCAGGAGCTGCCGGAGGAACACCGGCTGGTGATCCTGATGCGCTACAGCGACGGCCTGAGCTACGGCGAGATCGCGGCAGCGGCCGGATTGCCGATCGGCACCGTCATGTCGCGGCTGTTCAACGGCAAGCGCAAACTGAGGAATCTGCTGGAAGCGGGAGGGCGACATGCAACGGACAACGGATGACAACAGGTGCGGACGCCGGCCCCGCTGGAACGACGTGGCGGCCCGGCTGGCGCATCGCCGCGTGGCCGCGCCGGGCACCCCCTCCGCGCGGTTCTGGGGCGATTTCCGGGCACGGCTGCACCTCTACCCGCAGGCGACGCCCGCCGACAGCGCCCGCGACCGGCGCGCGGTGCAGTGGGGCTGGACGCTCGGCAGCCTGGCCGCCTCTTCGCTGCTGGTTCTCGCCGGCTGGTTCCTGTTCCTGCAGCCGACCCCCGTGCAGGCCGAGTTCGCCATCCATTCGTACGAAATCACCCCGGATCACGGCACCGTGATGCTCTGGCAGGATGCCGCCAGCCAGGCCACGATCCTGTGGATATCGGATCTCGACGATCCGGC
>JAAYZJ010000503.1 GCA_012514915.1 Lentisphaerota bacterium
CCGGGGCAGGACGAGGAGATCAGCCGCGTGTACGCCGCGTACCCGCATTTGAACGACGATGATTTCGTGGCCACGCACCGCGATGCGTGGCTGCGGGATGCGTGAAGCGCGAGGCCAACCTTCGCACGACCCGCCGCTACCCGGATACGGCCTGCGGCGTGATTGCCGCCGGGCAGGCTTTTCAGTATGCTACCGACTGTGAAACCCGAGCGCACCCGTCATATCCAGATCCCGCCGTCCGAGCGTGTCGCCCAGACCGCCGTCGGCGCGGAGGCGCCGCAAACGGTGCGAATCGCCCCGGAGACGGGGCGCGCGGCCGACGCGCCGGTGGCCGCCGATGCTTCAACGGGGGCCGATCTGTACGCGCTGTACGCCATCCAGTCCAAGATCGGCGACGGTGGCATGGGCGTGGTCTACCTGGCCAGGGACCGCCGTCTGGGGCGCTTTGTCGCGATCAAACGGCTCAACCATGCCGCGCAGAACAACGCCGCACTGCGGCAGCGCTTTCTGCAGGAGGCGCGCGCGGTCGCGGCCCTCAACCACATCCACATCGTCCACATCTACGCGCTCGGCGAGGATGCCGAGGGCCCCTACATCGTCATGGAGTATGTGGCCGGCCCCGGCGCCGCGACCGGAAGCCGGGCGTTGGCCGCCGAGGGGCTGCCCGCCGCGCCGCTGTCGCTCGACCGGCAGGTGGCGAACGAGGGGCAGTACACCGTCAACGAGGCGATCGACCTGCTGGTCAAGGTCAGCAAGGCGATCGCCTACGCCCACGCCTGCGGGGTGATCCACCGCGATCTCAAGCCGGCCAACATCCTGATCGACGGCACGGGCGAACCGAAGATCGTCGATTTCGGCCTGGCTAGGCTGCTGTGCGAGGACGAGAGCAAGCTGACCGGTCCGGGAGAAAAGCTCCTGTCGCTGGGCTACGGCGCGCCCGAGCAGGAGCACGACGCGAGCCTGACCGACCACCGGGCCGACATCTACGGGCTGGGCGCGCTCCTCTACTTCGCCATCACGGGGCAGAACCCCCGCTACTTCCGCGAACAGGACATTCCACTGGCGCTGCGCGAGGTCCTGGGCAAGGCGCTCGCCACCGACCGGGAGCAGCGCTGGAACAGCGCCACCGACTTTCTTGATGCCCTGCGGGCCGTCCAGTCGCGCACGCGCGTCGAGCAGCCGACGGCCAAGACGACCTGGCGCTGCAAGTGGTGCGACACCGTCAACCCGCTCACGATCCGGTTCTGTACGGAGTGCGGCTGGGATGGTGGCGAGAGCTGTCCCGAGTGCGGCGCCGACCGGTTTGTCGGCGTGCAATTCTGCGGCAGCTGCGGGGCCGACACCCGCGTCTACGAGACGATGGCGCTCCTCGCCCGCCGGATGAAGGGGGCGTTCGAGGCCTCCGAGTGCGAGCGCGTCCTGTCGCTCGCCTCGCGCGCGCAGGGCTTCGAGCCGGCCGGCCCCTCGGGGCGCGCGATGCTCAAGGCCATCCAGCAGCTCCGCGAGCAGGCGCAGGGGCGCATGGCCCGGCGCGACCAGCTCAAGGCGCTGATTCCGATGGAAATGCGGGCGGAGAACTACGAGCGCGCGCAGGCCTTTATCAAGGAATTCCGCGATCTAAGCGGCAATCAGCAGCTTTTCGGCGACGTGGAGCAGGAGATCCCCCTGCTGCTCGTCAAACGCGATCTCAAGCATGCCCGGCGGGCCTGTCACGATCATGAATGGGCGTACGCCATCCAGTTGTGCGACAACCTGCTGGCCGGAATCGCCCCGGACCATCCCGATTGTCTCGCCCTGCGCCGTTCGATCCTGCGGCGGCGCCGGGTGCGGCGCACGTTGCTGGTTCTGGCGGGGGTCGCGGCGACGGGGTGCGTCTACCTGCTTGCCCTGCCGCTCCTCGCGCGCCTGATGGAACCGCCTTTTCCCCGTTGGCTGCAGGCGATCATGCAACCGGCCCGCAGCGGGTACGCCGCGGAACGGACCGGGCGGCCACTCAACGCCTACGCCAGGCTGCTGGGCGTGGGCAGCCTGGCACCGCATTTCGCCGGGCCGCTCGCTCCCCTGGCGCCTGAACCGTCCGGCGAGGAGGCGCATGAA
Organism: Lentisphaerota bacterium; assembly: GCA_012514915.1. Taxonomy (GTDB): domain Bacteria; phylum Verrucomicrobiota; class Kiritimatiellia; order RFP12; family JAAYLN01; genus JAAYLN01. The sequence goes on from JAAYZJ010000503.1 coordinate 2,098, forward strand.
CTGGAGGAGATGACGCCGCTGGCGCAGCACTACGCCGTCCAGTTGCGGGAGGTCGAGGACGATCGCATGCGCTACGAGGAGTCATGGCCCGTCCAATACCTGCAGGAGCTCGACACGCTGATGGAGCGCCGGCGGACGGCGGGGGACTACGAGGCCTGGAACGCCTTGAGCATCGAGCGGCAGCAGTTCGTCCAGCACCGCCGTATTGGCGCCGAGACCGAGATGGAAAATGCCGAGCTCGCCGCCCTCAAGCGCAAATACCGCAGCCAGGCCGACGGCGTCCGCATCGAGTATGCGCGGCGCATTGTCGCGGCGACGAAGAAGTATCTCAATGACCTGACGAACCTGCAGAGCGCCTACACCAAGGACGCCCGCATGCACGAAGCGGCCAACGTCAACAACGAGATCCGCCGCGTGCGGGCCGCCCCCGCCTACCTCGACGCCGAGGCGATCATCGCCGATTTCGGTTCGCTGACGGAGGCCGAGAAGCCCGTCAAGCCGCCGCCGGAGGAGCGCATCGCCGAGCTGCAGCCGCTGCGCCGCCGTTACGAGGAGCGGCTGGTCGCGACGGAGGGCGATTTTACCCGGCAGCAGGAGCTGTGGCCCGAGCAGTACCTGCAGGCGCTGGGCACGCTCCTGATGCAGTATCAGAATGCCGGCGATTTTTCGGGATGGGAGGCCGTCAAATTCGAGATGGACCGGTTCGAAGTCGACCGGCTGCTGCTGCCCGAGCAACTGGTCGCCGCGCCGCAGCGTCTGCTGGATGTGCAGCGCCAGCACCTTAAGCTGCTGAATGGATACCGCGAGGCGCGCGCGCGCGGCATCGTCAAGCTCGCCGAGGAGCAAATCAAGACGTTGACCGGGCTGCAAAGCCGGTTTACCAAGGCCGGCGACATGGAATCGGCCGGCGCCGTGAACGCCGAGATCCGCCGCCTCCGGAGCGCGCCGGAAGTCCTGGCCGCGCAGGCCGAATTGATCCCGCCGGCCGAAACTGGCCCCGCGGCTCCTCAGGAGAACGCGGAGTAGATGGACCATTGGGCAAGCTACGGATGACGCGGATGACGCGGAACCTACAGACACGGAAAACTGACATGCGAACCATCTCCCTGAGCAGCAACTTTTTCGAGGGTGTGATTGATCTCCGGCAGGGCGACGGCTGGATCCAGCCGCTGCGCCTGGTGGACCGCGACCGTCCGCTGTACCACGAGGCCTTCGTCGAGCGCGCCGTGATGAGCGGCGGCTGCCGTTTGCGGTTCCGCACCGACGCCACCACGATCCAGTTGACGGTTGAACCCGAGTCGGCCGAGGCGCCCCGTCTATTCGATCTGACCACGGACGACGCCCGGCTCGCCACCGCGACCCTCGCGCCGCAGGCATCCGCGGTCAGGTTCGAGTCCCTGCCGGCGGGGGACAAGGTCCTTGAACTCTGGTTTCCCACGCACCGGGAAACACGGATCCGCGGGCTGGCCGTGGACGACGGCGCCCGTCTGGAACCGGCTCCCGACCGGCGTCCGCGCTGGATCACTTATGGCAGCTCGATCACGCATTGCGCCGCCGCGCACAGCCCGTCGCGGACCTGGCCGGCGGTCGCCGCGCGTCTGCGCGGACTCAATGTCACCAGCCTCGGCTATGGCGGCCAGTGCCACATGGACACCCTCGTGGCCAGGATCATCCGCGACCGCCCGGCCGCGTTCATCTCGCTCAAGCTCGGCATCAACATGATGGGCGCCACCGCCACGCTGCGCACCTACCGCCCCCAGGCGATCGCGATGGTCCGCCTGATCCGCGAGAAGCATCCCCGCACGCCGATCGCCCTCGTCTCGCCCATCATCTCGCCGCCGCGCGAGGAGACCCCGGGAACAACCGGCATGACCCTGCGCATCATGCGGCAGGAACTCGAGGCGGCCGTCGACCGCCTGCGGCAGTGCGGCGACAACCGGGTTTTCTATGTCGATGGCCTCAAGCTGTTCGGCCCGGATCTGGTGGCCGACTACCTGCCCGATTTGCTGCACCCGAATGGCGACGGATACGAAATCATGGGACGGCACGCGGCCACGCACATCCTGGACCGTCTGATGGCGATCTGATGGCTTGACAGCGGATCACGCGCGGTGGGAACATACCCCTGCGCGCCCCCCCTTTTGGCGGAGGTGCCGCCGTCGCCGCCATCCGGGTCGTCAGCGGCCGGGAGGCTGTGTCAACATGGAGGGGGAATGATGAACGAAACATGTCCCGAGACCGGGCCGAAGGGATCCTGGCTGATGCGTGCCTTCCGCCGGGTGACGGCCGGCGGCTGGATTCTACTTGCGTTCACGGTCGTGCTGCCGGCCCTCGTGCTGGCCGTTGAACTGACGACGCGCATCTGCACCGAGTTGTTTCTCGATCCGGTGCCCGACGGCTGGAACCTCGCCGCCGTGGCCGCCGTGCCCATCGCCTACCTGTTCGCCTGGCTGTCGGCGCGGCATCCCGCACCGCGCCGAACCTGGCCCGCCGCCTTTCTCGCCGGTCTGGCGCAGGGACTGTCCGCCTATTACGCCCTCCTGATGCTGCCGATCGCGCTGCTCGGAGGGCTGGTGCTCGTCATGGGCTGGTGGTATTTCGGGTTTGGCCTAATCGGCATCCTCCCTCTGGCGCCGGCGCTGGCGTTTCTGGGTGGTTATTTCATGCGCCGGCGCCTGCTCCGGGCAACCCTCGGTGCTCCGCGCGGACGGCTGCGCGGCATGGGGTTCGGCTGGCTTGCGGCCATGCTCGTGGTGCTGGCCTTGCTCGCGTCGGGCGTGGCGACATCGATCGGCCTGCACCTGATGACCCGCGACGATGCGGCGCAGCAGGCGCGCGGCCTGCATCTGCTGCGGCGATCGGGGCGCCACGACCTGCTCATGCGGGCCTGCGAATGGAACCGCGAGGCCTCCTTCATCGGGCTGCAGCGGTTGCTGCTCCCGAGCCGGGATCAGCTCTCGATCGAGGAGGCGCAGCGCCTGTTCTACCGGGTGACGGGCGAGGATTACGCGCTGGCCCGGGCGCGGATCGGCGGCCGCCGGCCCAACCTGGGGCGTGGTTTCGCGGAGGTCTTCGAATGGGACAACGACCAGGGCGGAGCCCGCGTCGGCGGCCTGCTGAAGGGCCTCTCGCTGTATGGATCGCGCTACGAGGCGCGTGCCGACGCCGCCGCCGGGCTGGCCTATGCCGAATGGACACTCGTGTTCCGCAACGCGCATGTCTCCGAGCGCGAGGCTCGTGCCCGCATCGCCCTGCCGCCGGGCGCGGTCGTCTCGCGCCTGACCCTCTGGATCGACGGCGAGGAACGCGAAGCGGCCTTCGGCGGACGCAGCCAGGTGCGGCAGGCCTATGAACGGGTGGTGAGCCGCCGCCGTGACCCGGTGCTGGTCGGCACCTGCGGCCCGGACCGCATCCAGGTGCAATGCTATCCCGTGCCCCCCAACGGCGGGGAAATGAAAATCCGCCTGGGAATCACCGCGCCGCTCGCGATCGACGCCGATGGCGCCTCCGGGAGACTCGATGCGCCGGCCATCGTTGAACGCAATTTCCGGCTGCGCCACGATGCGGTCGACCTGCCTCAACCGCTGGTGTTGAATCTGGATCCACCCCTGGCCGAACACGCATGGGCACGCGATACGCGGTTCGAACCGCCAGCCATCGTCCAGCAGCACGCGGTGCGTGTGCCCGCCTGGCGTCCATCGCGTGTCGCAGTGGTCGTCGACACCTCGCTGGCGATGCGCCCATCGGTGGCCACCGTGGCCGAGTCGCTCGCCGCGCTGCCAGCAGGGGTGGAACTGCGGCTGTGGGCCGTCGGCGACGCGGCCACACCGGAACCGCCGATCACCGCGACGACACCCCTCGACGCGACCACGCAGGCCCGCATCCGCAAGGTCCTGAGTTCGTCGGCCTGTGTGGGCGGCCGCTGTAGTCTCCGCACCCTGCAGGCCGCATGGGACGACCTGGGGGACGATGGAACATCGGCCGCGCTGGTCTGGATACATGGTCCACAGCCTTTCCCCTCGCAGACAGCCGACGATCTCTGCCGCCGCCTCGAACGCGCGTCGCCCGACAAGCGCTTGTATGCGTTCCAGACGGTTGCCGGCGCCTGCCGGATCACCGAGGCGCTCGATGGCGTGCGAGGCGTGCAAACCCTCGTGCCGGCCGATGCCCTGGCCGACGTGAAGGCGCCACTGCGCCGGTTGCTTGACGGATGGACCGGAGAAACCGAGATTTGGCAGTGCGTGCGGACGCGCGTGCCGGGTGAGGCAGTGGGTGAGGGGAGGGAGGCTGGCGAACACCTGGTGCGGCAATGGGCCGCCGACGAGGTGCGGCGGAAACTGGTCTCGGGTGACGCGGTCCGCCGCGATGAGGCCCGTCAGTTGGCCCTGGCATGGCATCTGGTTACCCCCGTCACCAGTGCCGTGGTTCTCGAAAACCAGCAGCAGTATCGGGAAGCGGGGCTGGAGCCGGTTCAGGCATCGACGGTGCCCACGGTGCCCGAGCCCGGTCTCTGGGTGACGCTGCTGCTGGCCGCCGTGGTGCTGGTCGGTTGGCGCTGGCGTGAACGGCGGGCGATCCGCGGCGCATGAGGGATGCGGTCGTCAAATGGAGTCTCCGTCTCCTGCCGGTGGTGGGCTGGTGCGTGGCCTGCCGGCCTTTTCTCCGTCATGTTGCCGGCCGTGTTGCTGTTCCTGAACAGGGCGGCATGCTGCTGCTGGCGCTGGGCACGGCCGTCTGGTTGGTCTGGCGCGAGCGCGCTGACGGAAACGCGCGGTATGCGCCTGGTGGCGAAGCCGGTAGCTGGTGGCGCGCGACCGGCGCCATGCTGGTCTACGCGTGGCTTGGTAACCGCGTGCCGCAGACCATCGCCGGCGTCGCGGCGGTCGGTGCCGCCCTGCTGGCGCCAGGCCCCTGGCAGCGCGGCCGCTGGCCCGACCCCGCCGTGACAGGGCTGCTGGTGCTGGCGCTGCCGGCGCTGATGATGGTCGAGCTGTTTTTCGGTTACCCGTTGCGACTGGTCGTCGCGTCGTTGGCGGGTACCCTGCTGACGGCGGCAGGGCTTCCTGTCACGCGTGAGGGGGCGACACTGTTCTGGCAGGGCGTCAGCGTGTGGGTCGATGCCCCATGCAGCGGCATCCGCATGCTCTGGAGCGGTGCGTGGCTCGGGCTGACAGCCTGCGGACTCCTGCGGATGCGGTGGGGGGGAACCCTGCTGGTCGGGCTCCTGACGGCCGCAATCGTCGTGCTGGCCAACGCCTTTCGTGTGACCGGTCTGTGTTTGGTGGAGGGCGGGCTTCTGCCGGGTGAGCCGACGTACCATGCCATGCTTGGCGCCATGACGTTCGCCGCGGGGGCGCTGGCGATCCTCGGCGGCGTGCGGTGGGTTGCCGGCACGCCTGCGGGGACGCGCCCCATGCTGCCGGCAGCCACATGCGGGCACGGCGCGAAGGCAAGGGGCCTGCGCCTTGCCGGCATGGCCTTTCTGCTGGCCTGTCTTGGCGCAGCGAGCAGGACAGGGGAACGGCCCCTGCCACCGTGCGACGCGTCTGTTTTTCCCGGCTGGCCTGCGGAGTTGGAGGGACGGCCGCTGCAGGAGGCGCCGTTGACCGCGCGCGAGGCGGCCTTCAACACGGCCTTTCCCGGACGGATCGCACGTTTCACGAGCGGTGAGCGGGTCGTGATCCTGCGCTGGGTGCTGCGTCCGACGCACCGCATCCACTCGGCCGCCGATTGTATGCGCTATGCAGGCTGGAGCATCCGGGCCGAGGCCCTCCACGTCGCGCCGGAGGGGAACTGGTCGGCGTTCACGGCGACACGCCAGGGCACCGTCCTGCGCATCCGCGAACGATGCTCCGGGGCGCCCGGCGAGACGTGGCCCGATGTGTCGGCCTGGTTCTGGGCGGCGCTCGGAGGACGCACCCGCGGGCCGTGGTGGATTATTACAGTTGTCGCACCCCAGGCACCTCAACTTGCGCTCAACTTGCGCTTGCTAACCGGGGAGGGGGAGGCTATGATTTACCATTAAACGAGCATTGTACCCTGGGCGCGCTCCTGGCGCCCGAACCTTGGAACGTTCATGGAACCCGATTCCCGCAAACCCGATGAGCAACCGCCAACGCCTCCGCCGCTCCCGAAGCGGGCGGATGACCCCCGTCCGCCGCCACGCGCCATGCTGGCCTGGCTGGTCGTCCTCTTCCTGATCGGCATGATGGTGTTCGCACTGACCAGCGGCGGCCGGGGCGGCTACCGCGAGTTGGAAAACGAAGGCGTGTTCCGTGAACTCGTGGTCGCCGGCAAGGTCGAGAAGTGCGAACTGGTGCGGGAAAACTCCGGCAAGACGCTCATCCGCGGAACCCGTGCGGGCGAGGAGGACGACGGTACCGGGATTCCCAAGCGCTTCACCGTCAGTGTGATGCCCGACACGGAGGAATTGCGCGCGTTTCTCCGCGAGCACGACGTGACGCCGCGGGTCAACTACTCGAACCCGATCTGGGGCGCGCTGCTCGTCCAGTTGCTGCCGATTGTCGTGTTTCTCGGGTTGCTGTACTTCATTTTTGTGCGTCAGGTGCGCGCATCGGGCATGGGCGCGATGAACTTCGGCAAGAGCCGGGCCAAGATGCTCAACCAGGAAAAGTCCAAGGTCACCTTCGCCAACGTCGCCGGGATCGAGGAGGCCAAGGACGAGGTCGTCGAGATCATCGAGTTTCTCAAGGCGCCGCAGAAATTCGTGACGCTGGGCGGCCGCATCCCCAAAGGCGTCCTCCTCATGGGGCCTCCCGGCACGGGCAAGACGCTGCTGGCCAAGGCGATCGCCGGCGAGGCGGGCGTCCCCTTCTTCAGCATCAGCGGCTCCGA
>JAAYZJ010000504.1 GCA_012514915.1 Lentisphaerota bacterium
CCTCGACGAGGAGGTGCGCGCCTGCCACGGCGGCCTCGAGGGAAGCTGCATGGTCTCCGACGCCTTTTTTCCGTTCCGCGACGGCGTCGAGGTCGGTATCCGCGAGGGCGTCGCGGCCATCGTCCAGCCGGGCGGCTCGCTGCGCGACTGGGACGTGATCGACTGCTGCAACGAGACGGGCGTCGCCATGGTCTTCACCGGCCAGCGCAGTTTCAAGCATTGAGGTGAATTATGTGGGACTACACGGATAAAGTACTCGATCATTTTCGCAACCCGCGCAATGTTGGCTCGATCGACCAGCCCGACGGTGTCGGGACGGTCGGCTCGCTCGCCTGCGGCGATGCCCTCACGCTGATGTTCAAGCTCGATGCCGACGGGCGCATCCGCGACGTCAAGTTCAAGACCTTCGGCTGCGCCAGCGCGATCGCCTCTTCGTCGGCGCTGACCGAGATGGTGCTCGGCAAGACGGTCGACGAGGCGGAGCGTATCACCAACCAGCAGATCGCCGAGTACCTCGGCGGTCTGCCGGAGCAGAAGATGCACTGCTCGGTGATGGGGCGCGAGGCGCTCGAGGCGGCGATCCACAACTACCGCACCGGCGAGACGGCCGTCCGCGACCTGAACGAAGAGAAGATCATTTGCGCCTGCTTCGGGGTCTCCGAAAACGAAGTGCTGCGCGTCGTCCGCGAGAACAGCCTGACGACGGTCGAGCAGATCACCAACTTCTGCAAGGCGGGCGGCGGCTGCGGCCAGTGCAAGCCCGAGCTGCAGGCTCTGCTGGACCAGGTCGCCGCCGAGCGCCAGGCGCTCAAGGCCATTCCAAAGCCAACGCGCAAACTGACGAACCTGCAGCGCATCCAGATGATTCAGGATGTCATCGAGCGGGAGATCCGCCCCGTGCTGCGCCGCGATCAGGGCGACATTGAACTGGTTGATATCGACGGTTCGCGCGTGTTGATTGCCTTCCGCGGCATGTGCGCCGGCTGCCAGAGTGCCGAACTGACCCGCCGCGGTCTCGTGGAAGCCAAGCTGCGCGAGCTCGTCGCGGAGGACATCGTCGTCGAGGAGGACCGCTGACATGCCCCCGCCGCTCGTCTATCTGGACAACAACGCCACGACCGCCGTCGCCCCCGAGGTGATCGCGGCCATGGAACCCTACTTCACGACCAAGTGGGGCAATCCCTCGAGCATGCACCGCTTCGGCGGCCAGGTCATGCGCGACGTCGAGGACGCGCGCGCGCGCATCGCCGCGCTCATCCACGCCGAGCCGTCGGAGATCGTCTTCACGAGCTGCGGCACCGAAAGCAACAACATGGCGATCTACGGGGCCGCCGAGATTCTCGGCCCCGCGGCGTCGATTCTCACCTCCCGCGTCGAGCACCCCGCCGTGCTGGGACCGTGCCGGCACTTCCACGACGACCACGGCTACCGCGTCGTGGAGATCGGCGTCGGTGTCGGCGGTCTGCTCGACCTCGACATGCTGCGCGATGAACTGCGGCGAGGTCCGGCCGTCGTGTCGCTCATGTGGGCCAACAACGAG
>JAAYZJ010000505.1 GCA_012514915.1 Lentisphaerota bacterium
CCGGATCGTCGACGCCGCCTGGCCCGTGCTCTACCGCGAGGCCGACACCGACCGTGCGGGGGTTCCGCGCGGCAAGCACGTCTGGGCGCTTCCCTACGGGCAGTCGGTGCGGGCGCTGCTCTACCGCAAGGATGTCTTCAACGAGGCCGGCCTTGATCCGGAGCGTCCGCCGCGCGACTGGAACGAGTTCCTCGACTATTCGCGCAAGATCCGCGCGCTGCCCGGCAAGTTCGGCTTCATGTACAGCACGGGCATCCACGTGAGCTGGGGCGTCTACAGCTTCATGGTGTCCAACGGCGTGCGGTACATGGAGAAAGGGGCCGACGGCCGCTGGCGCGCGGCGTTCAACACGCCCGCGGCCGCCGAGACGATCTACTATCTGCTCGAACTCACGCGCCAGCCCTTCGAGACGGAGGCCGGCGACACCTACTCCGGCGCCGTCTTCGCGCCGCTCGGCGGCGGCCAGGAGATGGATTTGAAATGGCAGCGGGGCGAGATCGGCATGCGCTTCAGCTACCTGACCTTCGGGCGGGGACTCGACATCAACCCGGCGCTGGTCGGGATCGCCCCGGCCCCCGCCTCCTATTCCGGCGAGAGCGCGAGCGAGCTGAATTGCGGCTCGACCGGCGTGTTCTCGGGATCGACCCCCGAACAGCAGCTCGGCGTCATGCGCTACATCTGGTTCCAGACGGGCGAGCAGGCCGAACGGATCCGCACCCGGATGTTCATCGATGCCGGCTACGGCACCTTCCTCGACCCCGACGTGCTGGCCAAGTACGGCTACGACGATGTCCTCAAGCAGGTGCCGGAGGATTGGAAGAACACCGTCCGCGACGCCCTGCGCAACGGCGTCCCCGAGCCCTACGGCAAGAACACCCAGACGATCTACGAATACGTCTCCGAACCGATCAACTGGGCGCTCGAGCGGCCGGAACTGCTCCAGCTGCCCCGCGACGAGGCGCTGCGGCGCATCGGCGAGCAGCTCGACCGGGCGGCGCAGCGCGTCGACAAGTTCCTGCTGGGCGAACTGACCCCGCGCGAGTGGCGGATCCGCCGCCTCGCCGGGGGGTGTGTGCTCGCGCTGATCGTGGTGATCTTCGCCCTCTCGATCCGCTGGGTGTGGCGCGCCTTCTCGCGCCAGGAGCAGGCGCTGGGCGATCAGCCCTCCTTCCGGCGCATGCGGCATGCCTACTTGATGATCCTCCCCGGTTTGGCGCTCGTGCTGTTCGTCTCCTACCTGCCGCTGGCGCTCGGCGTGCCGCTGGCGCTGCTCGACTTCCAGCTCGTGCTCGAGAGCGGGTTCGTCGGGATCGACAATTTCGCCGCCATTCTGTGGGACGCCCGCTTCTGGATGTCGCTCGGCCGGACCTTCTACTACGCGCTGCTGGTGGTCGGCTTCGGCTTCTGGCCGCCGATCCTGGTGGCCATCCTGCTCGACGAGGTGCCAACGCAGACGCTGAAATACTTTTTCCGCACGATTTTCTACCTGCCGGCCATTGTCAGCGGCATCATCATGGTCTTCCTCTGGCGGCAGTTCTACGAGCCGTCCGAGACGGGGTTTCTCAACCAGATCTTCATGTCGGTCAACCGCCTGGGCCCGGTGTCGGGAACGGTGCTGAAGCTGACGCTGATCGGCTGCTGGTTGTCGCTGGTCGCCTTCATCTTCTCCTGCGCCGTCAAGCTGAAGGAGTTGAGCTGGCCGGTCCGGGCGGCCGTCGCCGCCTTTGCGCTGGCGCTGCTGGGGGCCACGCTGTGGCCGCTGCTGCAGGCCTGGGTGGGCCCGGGCGAGCTCGTGATCACCGCCCAGCAGCTCGATCCAGCCCAGGTGACGGGCTGGAACGGGTTGCGGGGCTATCTGGCCGGCCTGATCGGCCCGTTCCAGGTGAAGCCGCTGGGCTGGATCGAAGATCCGGGCATGGCGATGTTCTCCGTGGTGTTGCCGATGGTCTGGGCCTCGGCCGGCCCCGGTTGCATCATCTACCTGGCGGCGCTCAAGACGGTGCCTGAGGATTTGATCGAGGCGGCGACGATCGACGGTGCCGGCATCATCCAGCGCATCAGCTACATCACGCTGCCGCGGATCAAGTTCCTCATCCTGATTCAGTTGATGAGCGCGCTGATCGGCGCCTTCAAGGGGGGGACCGACTTCATCATGGTGATGACGGGCGGCGGCCCCAACGGGGCGACCCGCACGCTCGGGCTCGACATCTTCCAGCGCGCCTGGATGGAGCTCAAGTTCAGCACCGGCGCCGCCATGGGGTGGATCCTGGGGGCGGTCGTGATCATCCTGACCTGCCAGCAGCTGCGGCGCATGTCGCGGGCCACCTTCACGAACGCCGCGCAGATCGAGGCCAACAAAGAGACGTCGCGGTGACGCATCCGCGCTGAAGCGCCCGCGCCGTTCCCGGCGCGCCGGAAGAAGGAAGCATCGGAATGTCGATTTTGACCAAAGTGGAAGCCAAGGGATGGCGGGGACGCCTGTTCCTCGCCGGCGTCACGCTGGCGCTCATCGTGGGCGGCGCCAGCATGCTCTACCCGTTCCTGCTGATGGTGTCGGGAGCCATGCGCAGCAACATGGACGCCTCGGAGATGAGCCTGGTCCCCGGGTTCCTGGTGGACGACGCCGATCTGGTGCGCAAATTCCTCGAGACCAAGTACAACTACAACCCGATCCACATGAACCGCGCCCGCCAGGCGCAGGACTATAATTTCGCCCGCGCCGTCGTCGACCTCGATGTCCCGCGCGTGGCCGTCGCCGACTTCCGCCGCTTCCTCGGCGAGCGCCCGCTGCCCGACCACTGGCAGACGCTCGGCGGCACGCTCCTGTACCAGGGCATGACGTCCGAGAC
>JAAYZJ010000506.1 GCA_012514915.1 Lentisphaerota bacterium
ACCCCCGCGAGGCGGAACGCCTCGCGGCGCTCGCGGCAGGTGCCGCAGCTCCCGCAATGCATGGCGCCGCCGACATAGCACGACCACGTGCGGGAGAAGTCGACGCCCAGCTTCGCGCCGCGCGCCACGATCCAGGCCTTCGAGCGACCAACGTAGGGACGCAGCAGGCGGATACGGGCGTAGGTCCCCTGGCGCATTGCCGCGCCCATGCTGCGCATGAAGGGCTCGCGGCAATCGGGATAGATCGCGTGGTCGCCGCCGTGGGCCGCGATGGCGACGGCTCCCGCGCCCGCGCTCTCGGCCAGGCCGGCCGCCGCCGCCAGCAGGATGCCGTTACGGAAGGGGACGACCGTCTGCCGCATCGACGCCTTGTCGTACGGGTCGCGCGGGATGTCGCCCCCGCCCTGCAGCAGGTGCGACTGGAAGCAGGCGCCGATGAACCCGAGGTCGATCGTCTGGAAGGGGATATCCCGCGCGGCGCACATCCGCCGGGCACAGGCCAGCTCGCGCCGGTTGTGCTTCGCGCCATAGCGGCAGCCGAGGGCCAGGAGGCGGTGGCCGCGCCGCTGCAGATCGGCCAGCAGCACCGACGAGTCGAGCCCGCCGCTGAGCAGCACCACGATCGATGGCTTAGGGGTGGTCATGGCGCTAGAAGGGAATGTCGTTGTCGGCAACGGCCTCGCGTCGTGCCTTCACGTGGATGCCGATGCCGCCCCGCGAGTGGAAATGACCCTCGACCTCGAGCCACTCCGGGGCGATCTGCCCGAAGAGGTCGTCGGCGATCGTGGCGACCAGCGGCTCGTTGAACACCCCCATCTCGCGGAAGCGCCACAGGTAGAGTTTGAGCGATTTCGACTCGATCAGCCAGTGAAACGGCGCATAGCGCACGGTGATCGTCCCGAAATCGGGCTGCTCTGTCACCGGGCACAGCGAGGTGAACTCGTCGCAGACCAGCTCGACCACGATGTCGCCGTTGTTCCAGGGGATCCGGTCGATTTGCTCCACGGGGCCGCGCGAACGCCGGCCCAGGTGGACGGGTTGGAAGGCGCCGGCCTCGCGATTTCCCGCGCTGGATTTCGGATGGGTCTTCATGAGGATGACTTTAAGCGCTCCGGCTGCTTCCGTCAATCGCCACCTGTCATCGGCCGCCCGCTTCGCCATGCGCGTTCCGCGCCCCCCAGTGGTCAAGAATACGCCGTTTTCCTTGCGTTTTGGAGGGTCGGGCTCCGTCCCGACCGTATTCAGGCGATTATTTCACAGCTTCTAGCCGATTATCCTTCAGGTGTACTTGGCTAGCGACAGGGGGGGCCAAGGAAGAGCCTAACTCGGCGGGCAAACGGCAATCTTGTATGGGGCGGATGGCGTGCAGGCATGCGTGGTTGGATGGCTATCCGGGCCTGAAGGCCCTCGCAGGCTTCCGGCTAAAGGGACTGTTGATTCATTCCCCGCGCGCATTAATCAGGAACTCAGGAACTCAAGAAGGATGCAAGAATGCGCGGTTTTCACAAACAAATTCCTGATTTCATGAGTTCCTGATTCAAAAGAATGCAGGGATTCGCAATAAGTC
>JAAYZJ010000507.1 GCA_012514915.1 Lentisphaerota bacterium
CGGTCCTCCGCGCTGATGCCGGTGGTCGTGCCGTGCGCCGCGTCGACCGATTCCATGAAGGCGCAGCCGAAGGCATCGCCGCGGTTGCGCGACGGCATGCGGCGCAGACCCAACTGCTGCAGGCGGTCGGCCGGCAGCGACAGGCAGATCAACCCGCGTCCGTGGAGGGTCATGAAGTTGATGGCGCGCGCATCGGCCTTCTCGGCGGCGATGACGAGATCGCCTTCGTTTTCGCGCTGCTCGTCGTCGACGACAACGACCATCTCGCCGGCGCGGATGGCATCCAGCACCTCGGGGATGGGGTCAAACATAAAAGCACTCATAGGTTGAAAGAACGGGAAGAGGCTGGCGGCAGGGCCGATGCAGGCGGCCCGACGAGGGCCCCGAGGTTGCGACATGACATGGCGCCAACGCGGTTGACGGGGGGTATTATGCGCGAACCCGGTGCCGAATTCAAGCCGATTGCGCACGCCACGAAACGCCACTAAAACTTGACCTTCGGCAGGTTTCATGCGATACTCGCTTTTTTCACAGGCGGTTCAGACGGTCTCGCTACGCTTCGGGGGTGTCGTCGTCTTGTTTTCGCGGGTGGCAAGCACCCGCCAAGCGAAAGGAACATCGCGTGACTCAGTCACCGCATCTTCACGATCACGTGCTTCTGCGCGAGCCCGGGCCGGGCGAGGGGCAGGCGCTGCACGAGCTGATCCGACTCTCGCCCCCCCTCGATCTGAATTCGTCCTACTGCTACTTCCTGCTGGCCCGGCATTTCCGTGAAACCTGCGTGGTGGCGGAGCGGGACGGAAGCCTGGCTGGCTGCGTCACGGCCTATCGGCGCCCCGACGCCCCCGACACCCTCTTTGTCTGGCAGGTCGCCGTCCGCGCGGAGCAGCGCGGCCGGGGGCTGGCGGGGCGGATGCTCGATACCCTGCTGGATCGGCCGGCCTGCCGGGAGGTGCGTTTCCTGGAGACGACCGTCGGGCCGACCAATCATGCCTCGCGGCGCTGCTTCGAGCGGCTGGCTGAGACGCGCCGCTGCGCCGTGCGGCAACTTCCCTTTCTGGACCCGAATCACTTCGGACCGGATGCGCAGCATGAAGCGGAGGTTCTGCTGCGCATCGGCCCGTTTCCGCTCCCCCCAACCGCCTCCGCAACCCACGAAGGAACTCGCGATGGAAATCTTTGAAGTACTCGAATCCAAGGTGCGCGGCTATATCCGCTCGTTTCCGGCCGTCTTCGACGTGGCGGAGGGACCCTTTCTCTACAGCGAAGACGGACGGCGCTACATCGACTTCTTCGCCGGCGCCGGCACGTTGAACTACGGCCACAACAACCCGGCGATCACCGCGGCGATGATCGCCTACCTGCAGCGCAAGGGCGTCGTGCATGGGCTCGACACGGCCACCGTGGCCAAGCGCGAGTTCCTGACGACCTTCGACGATCTGATTCTGCGTCCCCGGCAATTGAAGTACAAGATCCAGTTCACCGGGCCGACCGGCACCAACGCCGTTGAAACGGCGCTCAAGCTGGCCCGGCGCGTCAAGAAGCGCTCGAACGTGATCGCCTTCACGAACGGCTATCACGGGCTGACCATGGGGTCGCTCGCCGTCACGGGCAACGACTTCTACCGGGACGAGCACTACGGCGCCCGCGACAACGCCGACAATCTGCCGTACGACGGCTACTTCGGCCCGGAGGTCGACACGGTTCCCTATCTGCGCAAGTTCATCGCCGACAAGTCGAGCGGGGTCGACCTGCCGGCCGCGATCATTCTCGAGACCGTGCAGGGCGAGGGCGGCATCAACGTGGCCAGCGCGCAGTGGCTGCAGGGAATCGAGAAGCTCTGCCGCGAATTCGACATCCTGCTGATCGTCGACGACATCCAGATGGGCAACGGACGGACCGGGA
>JAAYZJ010000508.1 GCA_012514915.1 Lentisphaerota bacterium
CTCACGCCGGGGAATGTGATCATCTCCGACGAGGGCGTCCTCAAGCTGATCGACTTCGGCATCGCCGGCCGGCTGAACCGGCAGAAGGTGGCCAGCGAGTACATCGTGGGAACCCCCGTCTACATGAGCCCCGAGCAGTTGCGCGGCGAGGTGCTCGATGTCCGTGCCGATATCTATTCGCTGGGCATCCTGGTCTTCCAGATGCTGACGGGACGCCTGCCGCATGCGGAGCAGGCCTCGTTCGACGAGCTCGCCGGGCGGCCGCATCCCCCCCTCGTGGGGGTGCCGCCCGCCGTCGCCCAGGTGCTCGAGGCGGCCACGGCGTTCGACCGCGAGAGCCGCTGGCCGTCGGTCGAGGGGTTCACGGCCGCCTTCCAGGCCGCCTGCCGCCAGCATGCCTGGGTGCCGGACGGTGGGCGCTGATCCCGCCCGGGATCAGAAGGCGGGGCTGGCCGCCCGCGTTTCCGCGATCAGCGCGGCATCCAGCACGCAGACGGCCAGGACCAGGTTGTCCAGCAGGCAGGAGTGAACCGGGATCGGCAGGTTGCGCAGCACGGGAAACGCCTGCGCCCACAGGCGTGTCGCCTCGACCGTCAGACGCCCGGTCTGCCGGTCGTAGGCGCGCACCAGCAGGTCGCTGGCCCCGTAGCGCAGCCCCGTACCGAGCGCCTTGACGAGCGCCTCCTTGGCGCACCAGAAGCGGAACAGGGCTGTCGCGCCTTCGCCGCTCTCGGCGGCGAGTTCCTGCTCCGCGGCGCCGAAGGCCGCCGCGGCGAAATCGTCGCTGATCGACCGGTCGCGCCGCTCGATGTCGATGCCGAGACAGGCGTTGGGGGCGACCGCGGCGACGATGTGCTCGGTGGTGTGGGTGATCGAAATGTCCATGCGGGCGCCGCAGTGGCGGCGCCATTCGCCCTGCGGGCAGGGCTTGCCCGCCTCGTCGGTCTCGATGCGGATGTCGGCCGCCGCCCATTTCCGGCCGTAGCGCGTGCGCAGGCAGTGCCGCACGCAGTCTTTGGCGGCGATCCGTCCGAGGAGCCACTCGCGGCGGCGGTGCGGCGAGCCACCCATCTCGCGCCATTTCAGCCGTTCTGTCAGCGACAGGGTCAGGTAGGCCGTGACGCGCAGCCAGAAGTCGTCCTGTTCGGTGACGAGCGCGGGCGGGAGGGCGTCGGCGATGCAGCAGATGACCTCCTGCGAGAGGGAGGGGAGCAGTTTTCTGGGAATCTCGGTCGTCAGGAATCCCTCGTCGGGATGCAGCACAAGATGATGCAGCGCGGGACCGACGGGGTAGATGCGGTTGGTCCAGCCCGTGACCGCCAGCAGCGGGCGCCCCTCGTCGTCGGCCACCTCGGCGTCGGCCGTGGCGCGCTGCGGCTCGCGGGCGTTGACGAAGAGGTTCAGCGTTCCGCGGTTCCATTCGGGGCCGGGTGCCGCATGGAAGACGGCCGCGTCGAAACCGACGGGGAGTTGCAGGTCGCCGCTGCACGGTTCGCGCGCGTCCCAGGCGGCGAGCGTGGCACCCACGGCCCCGAGCAGGACCGGGTCGATCGAGAAACGGGGCGTGGTCGTGCGGCGCAGCAGGTTGCCGCGCGGCAGTGCCACGCAGTGGGCGACCAGCCCGTTTTCCCCCCAGCCCGGAATGGCGTGGATGTTCTGAAACGAGGGGCCGTGGTGGAGACGGGTGGGGTAGAGGTCGGCGCCGCGCCAGTCGAGCTTGACCGGCCCGCGCAGGGCGAGGGTGCGCGGCGCCGCGGCGGGGTGGGGGTAGTGGTCGGCCAGCAGGATGATGGCCTGCGCCATCAGGGGCTGGGGCTCGTTCGCCTCGCCGGCGGGGTCGCCGCGGTCATGGACGGAGGCCTGGATGCGGCAGGCGCCGGCCGCCGTCTGCGGCAGCCGCCGCGCCGACACGCGGACGGAGCGGGTGCTCCCCTCGACGGTGAGGCGGGTGGGTGCCGTGAACTGCTCGATGCCGACCACGACCTGTTCCGGCGCCAGTTGGCGGGCCGCCTCGGCCATGAGCTCGGCCAGCATGCCCAGCGGCATCAGCGGCAGGCCGCGCAGGGTGCTGTCGGCCAGCGAGACCTGCGAGCTGCCGAGCGTGCTGTCGGCCAGGAACGGCTGGTCGAAAATGGAGAGATCCACGGCCAGCGCGATGTAGTCGCCGGGGTGCTCCTCGACCCGTTCCGCATCGAGAAGCAGAGGGAAATCGGTGAGCCCGTCGGGTGCTTGACGGGTCGCGAGGTCTGCCGGGGGCCGGAGGCCGACGGGGGCGGGGGCCTGCGGCGCGACGAGTCCGTCGGGGATCTCGGCGGCGCGCAGTGAGGGGAGCGCCGTGCCGACCGGCAGCATCCGCTCGGCGCGGTGGGCATGCGTCGGCCGCGGACGCTCCAGGTCGACCAGGCGCGAGCCGCGGTTGCGGTGCAGCTGGGCGATGTCGATCCGCTGCCCATGCGCGGCCAGCGCGGCCAGCGTGGTGTGCATCTGCTGGATATCGGACCGGTGCCCCCGGTTGGCGGCCAGCGCCACGTGCGGGCGGTGGTGGAGAATGGCGTCGATGCTGGCCGTCAGGCTGCCGCGGGCGCCCAGCTCGACAAACACGCGGAACCCGTCGTCGTGCAGGCGGCGGATGGTATCGGCGAAGCGCAGGGGGCGGGTCCACTGCGAGGCCGCGTGGTCGACCCAGGCCGCGGGTGGCCCCTCGTGCGGCGCTGCCAGCATGCAGGAGTAGACGGGCACCGTCGCCGGCTGGCGGATCAGCTTACCGAAGAAGGCGGCCAGCTCCGGCTTGACCGGCTCCATCCAGGGCGTGTGGTAGGGCTGCACCAGCGGCAGCACCCGCACGGTGGCGCCGGCCTCCTTCAGGCTGCGCATGACCGCCTCGGCGGCGGCCGGCCTCACGCTGAGGCCGAAGAGGTTGGCGCTGTGCTCGCGCGCGATCACGGCCTGGTCGCCGTGCGGCGCGAGGCAGGCCCGCAGCGTCTCGAGCGGCAATCCGTCCGACGAGAGGCAGACGCAGCGGGGCGTCTTCGGATGGTCGGCCACGGCGGTCAGCAGCCGGTAGCCGTCCCGCAGGGCCTGCAGCCGCGCCAGGCGCGAGTCAAATCCGAACACGCCGGCGCACTCGAACGCGTTGATCTCGCCGACACCGACCCCCGCCACGGCGTCGGGCGAGATGCCGAGCTGCGTGAAGAAGCGGTAAAAGGCGGTGTTGGCCGCCAGCACGGCCTGCACGGCGCCGGCAATGCCCAAGCCATCCTCGTCCGGCTCGGCGTCGGACGGGGCGCCGGTGGGGAAGATCCACTTGCTGGGGAGCGTCGTGCAGCCGGCGAGCGCGCAGGCGGTGTCGGCGTCGTCGAAAGCCGACCGGCAGACGGGAAAATGGAGGCACAGCTCCCGCAGCATGTCGGGATACTGCGATCCCTCGCCGGGAAAGACGAACACCGTCCGGCCCGGCGCCGGACACAGGTCGGTGCTCAGGAAGACACCCTTGCCGGGCAGCGCCCGCTCCTTGCCCTCGGCCAGGCGCCGTTC
>JAAYZJ010000006.1 GCA_012514915.1 Lentisphaerota bacterium
CACGGCGAAATCAAGCTTCAGTCCCGTGACCGCCAGCCCTGCTTCCACAACGTCACCGAGCAGGTGAAGGCGATCGTCGCAGAGTCGGGCGTCAAGAACGGCATCTGCGTCGTCTACTCCCACCACACGACGTGCTCGGTGATCACGCAGGAGTGTTCGCACGACGTCAACTACTGGGGTCGCGAGTACATGCAGGTCGACCTCGTGAACATCATGGAGAAGCTCATCCCGACGTGCCGCAGCGAGGGGCAGTACCACCACCCCGGTCCGAAGCACATCGAGTTCGCGCTCTCGTGCCCGGGCGAGGTCGCCGCCGGCAGCCTCAACACCGACGCGCATCTGCGTTCCTGCTTCTTCGGGCGCAGCGAGACGATCGTCCTGAAGGACGGCCAGCTCTCGCTGGGCGACTTCGGCTTCATCTACTTCATCGACTGGGACCAGGTGCGCGAGCGCGGGCGCGTCTGCGAAGTCCAGATCATCGGCGAATAGGCACGGCATCCCGGGATGCGGGCGTGAACACGCCCGCGTCACCGGGCGTGTCCCCGAGCCGAACGGGTTCGCGCGGCTCGCGGGGACACTCGCCACGTTCCGGACTTCCTGTTCGCCGCCAGGCACCTCATGGCATCCTGGCGTCTTGGCGGTTCAGCACCGGTCGACGACCGTCGACGACAGCCGACGACCATCGACGACAATCGATCATCGACAGCACCTGACGGCGGCACGACGAACTCCCGCACTTTCCCTTGGTGGCGGTTCGACAAGGCTCACGCCAAAGGTTCGAAAGTGCTTCTCCCACACCCGCACCAGAAATCCGGTTGCCTTACGGCTCGAACCGGGGGATAATGCCCGCCACGTGAATCCGCGGGTGACACCGCGCCCGGACTTGCAGCAGGAGACGCGCTCATGGACATGATCGACATTGGTTCCCGCCGTGAATGGTTCGCCGACAGCCTGTTGATCGACCGGCTGCGGAGGGCCGTGCTGTTCCAGCACGCCCCCTGCCCGCGGGAGGTTGTCTTCCGCCACGATGCACCGTGGGAAGGCCCGTTCAGCCTGTACCACACCCTCGTGCAGGACGGTGACCGCATCCTGCTCTACTACCGGGGCTGGCGGCTTCCCAGCGAACCGGCCGTGTACTGCGTCGCCGAAAGCCGGGACGGCATCCACTTCGATCGTCCCTGTCTGCGCCTGCTGGAGTGGCAGGGCCGGCGCGACACCAACATCTTCCTCGACCAGGAGCCCTACACCCACACCTTCGCGCCGTTTCTCGACACGCGCCCCGGCGTACCGTCCGACGAACGGTTCAAGGCCTTTGCCCGCGGCAAGACCGGTCAGCCCGGGCAGCAGCGCTCGGCGTTGTTCGCCTTCGTCTCGGCCGACGGGATCGCGTGGCGCCTGCTGGGCGACGAGCCGGTCATCACCGATGGCGTCTTCGATTCGCAGAACGTCGGATTCTGGAGCGAAGCCGAGGGCAAGTACGTCGCCTACTATCGTGTGTTCCGCCCGAAGGCCGACTTCGCCTCGGGGCGCGTCGGACCGACCACCCAGACGCAGTCACTGCGCGCCGTGCTGCGCGCCACCAGCGACGACTTCCGCCACTGGACCCCCGGGGTGCTGATGGATTACCGGACGGACGGCGCGCCGGCGGCCGTCGAGGAGTTCTACATCAGCCAGACACGCCCCTACTTCCGCGCCCCGCATATCTACGTGGCGCTGCCGGCCCGCTTCATGAACAAGCGCCGCGCGCTCACCGCGGCGGAGGTGGAGTCGATCGGCGTCCATGCCAGCCAGTTGACCTCCTGCAGCGACGCCTGCTTCATGACCACCCGCGCGGGCACGTCGTGGTACGACCGGACCTTCCAGGAGGCTTTTGTACGGCCCGCCATCGGCCCCGGGCACTGGTCGGGGCGCTGCAACTATCCCGTCGACGGGGTGCTCCAGACCGGCCCGGACGAGTTGAGCATCTATATCGATGAGCACTACGCCCAGGCGGCCAACCAGATCCGGCGCTACAGCCTGCGGCTCGACGGCTTCGCCTCGTTGCGGGCCGACCACGGCGGAGGCGAAGCACTGACCCGGCCGTTCATTTTTTCCGGCCGCGAACTGGAACTGAACTATGCCACCAGCGCCGCCGGCAGCCTGCGGGTCGAAATCCGCGACGCCGACAACCGTCCCCTGCCCGGCTACACGCTGCGGGACGCGGTCGATTTGTTCGGCAACCGCACGGCCGGCCGCGCCGCGTGGAAGTCGGGCACGCATGTGGGGTCGCTGGCGGGGCGGCCGGTGCGGCTGCGTCTGGTTCTGCGCGACGCCGATCTCTTCAGCTTCCGCTTTGTGGACGCCTCATCATGAAAAGATCATCCTGTTGATACGCATGGGCATCGGGCGGACTTGAGGGGCCGTCCGTCGAAACGTCAGGCAAGCAGGAAGGGAGTGGACATGGCTAGGAGTATGCGGCGGTTATTGTTCGGCAGTGCCGTGATGCTGGCGGCGCTATCGGCTCGGGCCGGTTGGCTGAATGGATGGGAGTTCCGGCGTGCCATCACGGTCGACTCCAGTCAGATCGGCGCCGATCTGGTCGATTTCCCGGTGATGGTGCGGCTGACCACCGCGCTGATCGACATGGGCGTGGCCCGTCCGGATGGGTTCGACATCCGCTTCACGTCCTCCGACGGGGTGACGCTCCTCGATTTCGAGCGCGAAATGCACGATGCCGCACGTGACCGGGGCCTCTACTGGGTGCGGCTGCCGCTGGTCAGCAGCTCCTCC
>JAAYZJ010000509.1 GCA_012514915.1 Lentisphaerota bacterium
AGACCGGCGACTGTCTGCATAGCCTCTTCGAAACGCTCGATTTCCGTGCCCCGGACGCCGAGCGCAGGCAAGTGATTGACGAGGCGCTGGACCGGTTCCGCCTGTGCCGTGCGTCGACTGCCGAGCTGGAGGCACGCAAGCGCGAGGCGGTTCATCACATGGTGGATTCTGTGCTGCGCGCCAAACTGCCGCCGCAGACAGGGACGTTCTCGCTGAGCGAGATCCCGATGGCGGCCCGCCGCTCGGAGCTTACCTTCCACTTCCCGTTGCACCGTGGCGGCCAACAGAAGCAGACGAGCACGTTGGCGGAAATCCTGGATCTGCACTGGACCGGCCCGGCCAGGAACGAGGCGTTCTTGTCGCGGCTCAAGCACTCGCAGAAAGTGATCCCGATGGGGTTCATGACGGGTTCCATCGACCTGCTTTTCGAGCGGGCCGGCCGTTTCTACATCGTCGACTGGAAGTCCAACAGCCTGGACGGGTTCGCGGAGAGTTTTGACCAAGACGGGCTTGCCGCTGAAATGGCCGTCAGCGACTACTACTTGCAATACCTCATCTACACGGTGGCGGTTGATGGCTTTCTCCGTCAGTCATTGACCGACTACGACTACGAGCGCCATTTCGGCGGAGTCTTCTACCTGTTTCTGAGAGGCATTGACGGCAAGCACCCGGGGCGCGGCATCTTCCACGACCGGCCGTCCGCCGCCTGTGTGCAGGCCCTGGCGAACGAACTGATGTAGGAGGTTAGAGCGTGAGCACCGATACCTATAAGCTGCCGGACGAAATCATCAAGCTACGCGACATCGGGATCCTCCGCGATCTGGACACGCACCTTGTCGAGACTGTGGCGCGGACCCACGGCGTGCCGAAGACGGCCGGGCCGGATGGCGCGCTGCTCCTCGCGCTGGCCAGCCACGCCCTCGACAACGGTCATGTCTGCCTCAGTTTGAACAAGGACGATATTTTCAGCGAGATCGCCGCGGACGCGGAGCGGCCCGACCATCGCCTGCCGGATGCGTGCGTCGATTGGCTCGACAAGGCCTTGAGTCCCGGCGTGTTCCCGGGCGAGTGGTCGCCCGTTGTCGGAGCACCGGCGGACAACAAGCCGTTCGTGCTGGACGGCAATCGGCTCCACGTCCGCCGGATGTACGACTACGAGCACAGCGTGGCGGAAAAGCTTCTGGCCCTGGCACGCGGCACAGGCGACGAAACGCACAGCATGGACAACGCGATCGGCGAACTCCTGCAGGACGCCGATCAGCGGAAGGCGGCGACGATGGCTCTATCGCGCCGCCTGACCATCATCACCGGCGGTCCGGGAACCGGCAAGACCTACACGGTCGCCCGCATCCTCGCGCTCCTGTCGCAGGAAGCCGAGGCGTCAAGCAGGCCCCTACGCGTGCGGCTGGCGGCCCCGACCGGCAAAGCGGCCGCTCGCATGGGCGAAAGCATCCGTCAGGCGCAAAACGAGATCGGCGACCAGTTCCGTCCGAGTGTGACCGTGGAGCCCGCGTGCACGCTGGAGCGCCTGCTCGTTTTTCGCAGCGACTCCCCCTATTTCCGGCATAACGCGGACAACCCGCTCGACGCGGACGTCGTCATCGTGGATGAGGCGAGCATGATCGACATCGCCAAGATGGCGAAGCTTCTGGACGCGCTCGGCCCCGCCGCACGCCTGGTTCTGCTGGGCGACATGCACCAGCTCGCCTCCGTGCAGCCCGGCAGCGTGCTGGCCGAGCTGTGCGAGTCGAAGGGCCTTGAGGAGTGCGTGGCGCGGCTGACCACAAGCCGCCGCTTCCCGCCCGAGAGCCCCGTCGGCCACCTCAGCCAGGCGGTCAACGAGGCGCAGGACGCGCGTGCGGCAGAGGCCGCCTGGGAGACCCTGCAACGGGCCGAACACACGGAGAGCGCCGAAGCCCCGTCTACGCGCGTGCAGACATTCGAGGTGCCGGCGGAGCTTGCCACGCGCCGGGGTGTGGTGAACACGGCCTTCGCGCGCAGCATTCTCGCCGGCTACCGCGGATTCCTCTCGGCGCAGAGCCCAGCGGAGGTCTTTGACGCTCTTGGTGAGTTCCGCGTGCTCTGCGCCTTGCGCCGGGGTCCGTTCGGAGCCCTGCGCGTCAATACGCTGATTGAAGAGATCCTGTCGCTCCAGAAACTTGCCTCCGATGGGACGCTGAAGGAGCTTCAACCAAGCCGGCCGCTCAAACGCACCGGCGAGTTTTACGACCACCGTGTCATCATGATCACCCGTAACGACCATGCGATCGGGCTGTTCAACGGCGACGTGGGCGTTGTGCTGCCGGACTCCGACCGCAAGGGCGAACTCGCCGTCTTCTTTGCGGACGACGCC
>JAAYZJ010000510.1 GCA_012514915.1 Lentisphaerota bacterium
CAGAAGTTCCTGGGGGGCGTCGAGACCTACCGCTGCAACACGTTGCCGGCGTCCCTCGGCGAGCTCGACTATGCCCGGTTCGCCGGCGCCCTGCACGGGCGCGGCCGTCGCAACTTCCGGCAGGGGAACGACCATACGCTCCCCTACTATCCGCAGATCGTCGGCGAGGGCCTGGGCGGCATCCTCGCCAGGATCGACCAAAGCCTGGCCGTCAAGCGGCCGAAGCGCGAGCAGCGCACGCTGGAGGCCATGCGGATCGCCGTCGGCGCCGTCGCCGGCTACATCCGCCGCGCCGCCGCGCACGTGCGGACCCTCGGGCGCGACGACCTCGCCGACCGGCTCGAACGCATCGCCCACGATCCGCCGCGCACGTTCGACGACGCCCTGCAGCTCGTCTGGATCGTCCATGTCGTCCTGGCCAGCGAGAACCGCTACGCCAACGCGCTCGGCCGGATCGATCAGTATCTGTTCCCACTCTTTCAGGCCGACATCGCCAAGGGCATACTCACATCGAAGGAGGCGCTCGACAGCCTGTGCCACGTCTGGACCAAGATCGAGGGGATGCACGAGGTCACCAATATCGCCGTCGGCGGACTCAAACCCGACGGGAGCGACGGCACAAACGAGCTCAGTTATCTTTGCATCGAGGCCACTAAACTCGTTCATTCGCCATCCACCAACCTATCGGCGCGCCTGCACGACCAATCCCCCGAGGCGTTCCACCGAGCCTGCTTCGACAGCATCCGCACGGGGATCGGCTTCCCTGCCATTTTCAACGACCACGTCAACATAGCGATGCTAGAAAGCCTGGGCATACCGACCGAGGATGCGCGGGATTACGCCCTCGTCGGCTGTGTCGAGACGGTCATCGGCGGACGCCAGCAGCCCTGGGGTGACAGTCGTTTCGACGCTCAGCTCATCATCGTCAAGACGATGGAGGAGATCGAATCGCTCCCCACGTACGCCGCCTTCTGGAAGCGTTTCCTCAAGCTGCAGGCCGGGGCCGTCAAGGCCCACTGCGACATGATCAACGCGTCGATCGCCAGCGCGCCGCCCGACCAGTTCCCCGACCCGCTCCTCTCGGCGCTGACGCTCGACTGCGTCGCCCGCGGCCGCGACATCAACGACGGAGGCGCCCGCTACAAGCGTTGCCACGGGGTCGGTTACATGTCGCTGGCGACGGTGGCCGATAGCCTGATGGCCGTCAAGCAACTGGTCTACCGCGAGAAGAAGATCGCGCCGCGGCAACTGCGCGAGGCGCTGGCCGCCGATTTCCAGGGGCACGAACCGGTGCGCCAGATGCTGCTCAACGGGGCACCGAAATATGGCAACGACCACGACGAGGTCGACACCCTTGCCGTGCAGGTCGTCGCGGCCGCCTGCCGCGAGTTCCTCAAGCACAAGACGGTCGACGGCGGCCGCTTCCAGGCCTGCATGGCGACGAACGTCAGCAACATCCCCGCCGGCGCCATCACGCCCGCCACCCCCGACGGCCGCCATGCGAAGACGCCGCTCTCGGATGCCGCCTCGCCGCATTTCGGGCGCGACGAGCATGGCCCGACCGCCGTGATCGCCTCGATCAGCAAGCCCGACTACTCGCATTGCAACTGCTCGGTCATCAACATGCGCTTCCTCCCCGACTTTTTCCAGGGCGAGGTCGGCGCGCGGTTTTTCGGGTCGATCACGAAAACGTTCGTGCGCAACCGGATTCAGGTGATGCAGTTCAACTTTTCCGACGAGAAGACGCTCGAGCAAGCCCTCGCCCATCCCGAGCAATACCGCGACCTGCTCGTGCGTGTCAGCGGTTTCTCCGCCTACTTCACCCAGCTCGACCAGGCAGTCCAGCGCGACATCATGCGCCGCCGCGCCCATCGCCCCGC